>CAZZWG010000001.1:0-82726 GCA_964657685.1 Verrucomicrobia bacterium Tous-C9LFEB
CCGCCACCCTGAACGCAGCGCATAGCGCAACAACAGACGCCGTCATCCTGAGCGCAGCGCATAGCGCGGAGTCGAAGGAACTCCTCGTCTGGCGCCAAACCCCGATCGTCCCCCTCACCACCGACGCCTTCTACGCCCACCGTCTCGCCCAGCAAGTCACCCTCACCCCACCCCCTGCAAATCTCCCCCTCGACCCCTACTTCAATGACCCTCATCCCCTCACTCCGCTCCTCAACACCCCCCATCTCCTCCTCCTCGACCGTACCCTGCTCCCCCAGCTACCCCCCACCATCACGATCCTGCCGTTAGCCACCGGCCCCACCCAGGAACTCGTCCTCTTCTACCCCGCACATCGATCCCGGTAGAGCCCGTGAACGAGAGCGGCCCTCCCCTGGTCACAAGCAAGCTGGACGTAAGCCACTCACCTGATCTCAAAGACCCTCCCCCGCTACCGCAGCACCACGAGCACAGGAAGCAGGCTCCTTGAAGCCGAGAAGCGGTCCGTTGTCCCAAAAGCACCCGCAACTTTGGACTTAGTCGGCCAGCCAACTCCCACTTTCTCGCCATAGCCGGCCCACCCCCACTTTTTCTACTCTCCGACAAGGCCGGTACAGCGCAACGAGCTGAAACGATCCTCAGGAGACCGCAGCGTGCCGAAGTCCCAGGACCTCGTTGATACCACCATCGTCGTCTGCACCTGCAGCCGAGTCTCCCTCCTGCGCGGCGCCCTCGAAAGCCTCTTTCAGCAGGACTGGGCCAGCAACCACGCCCTGGAACTACTCGTCGTTGACGATGGGTCGACCGACGCAACCGCCGAACTCCTCGTTCAACTCGCCTCCGCCTCGCCCTTCCCCCTACGCGTCCTGGCCGGTCCCCAGGCCGGGATCGCCGCCGCCCGCAATCTCGGCTTCTCGCGGGCCCGTGGCCAGTGGGTCGCCAGCTTCGATGACGACCAGATCGCTTCCCAGGGCTGGCTCCGCGCCCTCCGCGAGCGCGCTGACCGGGAAAGAGCCGTCTGCGTTGGCGGCGCTCTCACCCTCACCTACCCGTCCGGCGTCCCCGATCCCCCACTCGGTCCCCGCGTCCGCGCCATCCTTGGCGAACACCGTCCCTATCCTGCCGCCCAGCCCTACGGCGCAAAGACTCAGCCCGCTACCAACAACGCTCTCCTGCGCCGCGATGTCTTCGTGACCTCCGGCGGCTTCAACGTCGGCCTCGTCGAGGGCGGCGAAGACAAGGATCTGTTCCGCCGCGTTCGTAACGCCGGCCACGTCCTCTGGTTTGAGCCCGCCGCCACCGCCGGTCACATCACCCCAAATACCCGCCTGGACATCCGAAACCTGCGCTGGACCTCCGTCCGCCTTGGCGTCTCCGACGTTCGCATCGCCCTCTGCTCCAGTCGTCTTGCCGTTCTTCGACTCGCCGTGACGCGCCTCGCCGTTGCACTTCTTCGGGATCTACCCAGCCGGCTGCGCGCCAGCTCGGCCGTGCGTCTCGATGCACGCTGTAGCCTCTGGTACACCCAGGGTCTTCTTCGCGGACTACGCGCCCTGCTCCATCCGGCCGCCTCGGACCCCGCCTTCCTTCAGTCCCTCAACTTCCGCGCCCGGAACGGGGAACGCCCCGCTACCGGACAGGCAGCATCGAGACCTAGTTCATCCACTTCCGGTCCTGCGGATCCCGTCGCTCCCCGTCAGGATCCAGGTATCGCCCGCTCTCATCGAACTTCACATCCCGCCCCTGCTTCTGCATATACACCGTAAATTTCTTCGCCGCCCGGCGCCGCTTGGCCCGAAACCATGCATTCCGCAACTCATACCAGCGTTCACCGCCGGCAAACCCAAGTCCGCGCCGGGGAGCAAAACGCACATACATCCACCCGCAGAACGCATTCGTCAGCACAATCACCGCGTCGAATCGAAGATGGGACGCCAGCATAATAGCCAGGTACACCAGCAGATACAGCATGGCAATGTACTTTGCCTTCACCTTCAGGATGAAGTTGAAGTTCAGCTCTTGATCCGGGTGCAGCCGCGCAAAAGCGAGGAGCAAAGCCATCGAAAACGGCCACAATGAATCTGCGGGATGACCCGGCCCTAGCCCCTCTACCCGGGTTCCAACAAGAAGCGACACAATCGCCGCCAGCAGCCCACCACCGATCGTGCAGGCAAAGAAGTATTCGCCCATCCAGCGCGAGCCCAGCTCCTCTTCCAGAGCCGACCCGAAAAACCAAACCGTCAGGGCCGCAAACAGCAGCCCAAAGATCCCCGTAGTGACAAACGGGTATGTGATGAACTGCCAGATGAGCTTGTGGAGTGCGAGATCCGGCTGCAGCGCCAAAAGCCCTGAAAGCAAGCCCGCCATCTCGCGCGACACCAGCCCAATCACCAGCAGCGTGAAGAACGCCGCTACCGCGATCAAGATGATCCGGCGCGTCACCCCGCGAAATGGCGGAAGAGCTACCATCACCGGTCCATTGGATCGAAACGCCAAGATCTTCTCCTATCGCGCGGGCAGCGGGGGTACAGGCAACGAACGTTGACCGTTCGCCGCCACCGCACGCACACCAAACAACACATTATCCTTGCTCAGATTCAGCTTCAAACGCGTCGCCGCTCCCGCACTCTGCGAGTGCGTCCACAGCAGTTCATCCGTGTCGCGCCAGACCACTTCGTACGTCGTGCCTGCGGGCGCAAATGCACTTGCCTCCCACGTCAGTTCAGAATTGTTGTCGAGTGCCTGCGTCAGAACCTTCACGTTCTGCGGCTCGCTCGGCCCCTCAGCCAGCGACGCCAACATCGCCGCATTCAACTGCGCCACCTTCACCACATAACCCGTATCCACAAACTTCAAATAGTCCCCATACTCCACCCCGTTCTCTGTTCGCAGCGTCTGGTGCTGGTGGTCGAAATTCTCTCGCCACTCCGTGAACCGGACCGCCGCGAAGCCCTCCGCATTGAAGCTCGTATGATCCCCACCCCGCAGGTAGCGGTCTCGGCGCAGTACCAGCACCGGATGGAACGGCTCCACGGGCCGCATCACCATACTCCGTGCTCCGCTGCTTCTTGCGGGCGGCGTGTGCGCCGTGCCCGGCGGGAAGTAGGCCGGTGCCACTTCCGCAATCTGCCGTGCCAACTCCCGCGACGGCGAATCGTTTTCCGCTCCCAACCCGAGCATCTGCCGCTGCTGCTCCGGTGTCGCCGCACTCGGTACACTCTCGGAAAATACCCGCACCGCCGTCTTGTCCTGCATCCCTGCATCCGGGCAGCTTCCCGCACAAGGCGTCGTATCCCCGCCCACAATGTCGTTATTCAGCACCGCTTCCAGAGGCCACCCTTCGCGCCTGGCCAGTTGCGCCAGATGCCGCGAGCCATTCAGCCCCTGCTCCTCCCCGGCCACCGCTACGAACACCACCGTACCCGTCAGCTTCAGCGAACTCAGCGCCCTCGCGCATTCCAGCGACACCGCAACCCCGCTCGCATCGTCATTCGCTCCCGGCGACGTCGCTTTCGCATCCATCACGTCCGTCGCGCGCGAATCATAATGCCCCGTCACCAGCACCCATGGCGCCGCCTTGTCCGAACTCGTCCCATGCAGCACCGCATATACATTCACCAGCCGCGTCGGCTGCTTGATCCGCGACCGTGCCTCCGTGCTCGCCGGCTCCACATAATCATCCCGCTTAACATCCAGGCACCCTCCGCACTGCGCGGATATCGTCCTGAACTCTCCCTCAATCCATTCCGCCGCCGGCAAAATGCCCTGCCCGGGAGGCAGGTCGGTACTCACACTCGAAAGCGTGCTCCGCGTCCCAAAACTCACCAGCTTCGCGATGTCCGCCTGAACCTTTTCCTGCGAAATCTTTACAATGGCAGCCACCACCCGCGGATCCGCCACAATCCCGGGAAATCTCCCCTGCCCCGCGCCAGACGCCGTCGACCCACCCTGCGCCGCACACGTACCAGCCACCAGGACCATCATCGCCACCGTGTGCCGCCGCCAGCCAATCCCCATCCGTAAACTCTCTTTCGCCAGCGAAGAAACCGCCCTCGGTTCCCGTGCGTCTCAAGTTGACTGCAAGCAGGCTCCCCGCTAAAAACAAAGAGCTACCCACTTGGGCCTTGCCACCATCGTACTAGCCCGCCCACCGGGCCCAGCAAAGGAGAGAGATCATGCCGGTCGTTTGCCCCGAATGCGATAACCCCCTCAACATAGACCCTGATGAAGTCGAAGAGGGCGAAACCGTCCAGTGTGAGGAGTGCGGCACCGACCTCGAAATCATCTCGAACGACCCTCTCGAAATCGCTCCCGTAGAAGAAAGCGGCTACCACGATGAAAGCGATGAAGTCGCAACGGATGAGGACGAGGACGAGTAGCTTGTCCTCAGCCAAACCACATCCGGCCCCACAATCACCACGTCGGCGCGCTCCTCTTAAGACGCTGCCGACTCTTTTCTTCTGCGCCTGCAGCCTCGTCCCTCTTACCCTCAAGGCCCAATCCGTGCCTGCTATCCGGCACACCGTCGACGGCATCGTCATCGACGGTGCGAAGGCGCCCATTCCCGGTGCTGTCGTGTACCTCGAAAATCCCAAGAGCCTCGACGTTAGAAGCTACCTGAGCGACGCCCAGGGTCACTACCACTTCTCCCAAATCGCCGCACAAACCGACTACGAAATCTGGGCTGAGCAAAACGGCCGCCAGTCCAAGCACAAATTCATCAGCCAGTTCAGCAACCACAACCAGTTCCACCTCACGCTCACCCTGATCGCCAGCGGCAAGAAACGCAAACTCTTCGGCATCTTCTAGCTCTCGCAACCACGCTGCGATCACTTTCACACCTTAGCCCAGGGCGAAAGAAAGGTGAATACAACAAAAGTGGAAGCAGGTCAGTCGCCCGCTTCCAACTTCCCCTTGCCCTCACCCAAATTCCACCTCGCCAATGCACTCCCAAGCGTCCCATCCTCGAACGAAAATCCGTCCTCTAACAACCGCCGCGGTACAGCCCGAATGCTCGCCAGCACGGTCTCATCCGCCATCTCGCCTAGCGTCAGCCGGGCTAACCACGCCGGCACCGGAATCCGGGCAGGCCGCCCGACCGCAGCCGCCACCGCAGCAATAAAATCCACACCGCGCACCGGCTCGGGAGCCACAACATTCACCGGCCCCCGCATCCCTTCCGACGCAACAGCATGGCCTATCGCGCGCACAACATCCTCCAGGGTCACCCAACTCACATAGGCACGCCCACCGCCGATCGGTCCCGCCAACCCCATCCGAAACAGGGGTAACATCGCCGCCAACGTTCCTCCCTCCGGTGACAGCACCACCCCGATCCGCAAACTCACCACCCGCGCCACCCCATGCAGCAGGGCCGCCGCCGACTCCCACTCCCGCGTAACCTCCGCCAGAAAACCCCTTCCCCCCGGGGCCTCTTCATCCAATTCCCTGTCGCCGCCATCGCCATAAAAATTGATGCCACTCGCACAAAGAAAAACCTTCGGCGGTTCATCCGTAGCCCTCAGCGCCTCCGCCAGCCTCCGCGTCCCCACAACCCGGCTGTCGCGGATCCGTTGCTTCCGCGCCGCCGTCCACCGCCCCCCGGCCACAGGCTCCCCCGCCAGGTGGACCACCGCATGAAATCCGCTTACATCCCCAGGATCAACAGCCCCCGCCGCATTCCATCGCACACCGCCGTCCGGCCCGCCAGACCGCACCAACCGCACCACGTCATCCCCCGCAGCACGCCGCGCAGCCACCAGCGCACTCCCAATCAGCCCTGTCGATCCACTCACCAGAATCCGCACGTTTGCACCCATCTCCCCATCACGCTTCCTCCATCCTCGCAGCCACGGCAGCGAAGAAGCACAAAGGCCGCACTCAGCAGCCTTGTACTTGGGGAACCGAAAAAATCATCGAAGGTTGACCCTCACATTCAGCGCCCATGAAGACCACATCGGCAACTAACATCAAACGCACGGAACGCTAAAGCCGATTCGTAATTTCAACCTTCACGCAATAGCGAACAAAACACGAATATAATCTGCTTCAATGACCTATGGCCGACTCCCTCCATCACGGCCCACCCACAACCGAAGACCGTTTCGGCTTTCTCCACATCGATCTCAACAGCTTCTTCGCCTCCGTCGAACAACAAATCCACCCCGAATTCCGAGGGAAACCCACAGCCGTCGTAGGCACCATGGCCGACACCGGCACCATCATCGCCGCCAGCTATGAGTGCAAAGCCCGCGGCGTCAAAACCCTCACCAAAGTCGGCGAAGCCCGCGCCCTCATCCCCGACATCATCTTCGTCAACGGCTCCCACACCACCTACGCCGAGTACTCCCACAAAATCGCCGCAGCCGTCGAAAACGTCTGCCCCGTCGCCCACACCCCCTCCATCGACGAGATGGTCTGCCAACTCCTCGGCCGCGAGCAGGAGCCCCCCAACGCCCGCAAAATCGCCCTCGCCATCAAGCAAGCCATCAAGACCGACGTCGGCGAGACCCTTCGCTGCAGCATCGGCATGGCCCCCAACCGCTACCTCGCCAAAATCGCCTCGGACATGCAAAAACCCGACGGCCTCATCGGCCTCCTGCCCTCACAACTCCCTCGCGCCATCGCCCACCTCGAACTCCGCGACCTGCCCGGCGTAGGCGCCCGCACCGAAGCCCGCCTCAATGCCAAGGGCATCCACACCATGCCTGACCTCCTCGCCCTCGACCGCCCCGGCATGCACAAACTCTGGGACTCCGTCTGGGGCGATCGGCTCTACCATTGGCTCCGCGGCCACCACACGGGCGACGACGGCGCTCCCGTCCCCTCCGATCTCCAGAAATCCCTCGGCCACAGCCACGTCCTCGGCCCCGACCATCGCACCCCGGAAGGCGCCTGGGCCGTCGCTCACAAACTCCTTCACAAAGCCGCCATGCGCCTCCGCATGGAACACTTCCACGCCGCCACCCTGGCCGTGACCATCAAGTACTCCCTCACCCGCGAGCAGGCCGCGGCCGCGCGCTCCAAAGCCAAAGTGAAAAAGCACACCTCCGGCATCACCCAGACTGCCTGGGGCATGGAGGCCCGCTTCCGCCCTGCCCAGGACACCCTCACCCTTCTCGAAGTCCTCCGCGCCGCGTGGGCGCAACGCCCCGACGGCCCCGAGCACCAGAAACCCTTTTTCGTGGGCGTCACCCTCCGCAACCTCCTCCCCGACACCGAAGTCCCCCAAACCCTCTTCGAAGAACCCGGCCACCGCACCCAGCTCAGCGCCACCATGGACAAGCTCAACCTCAAATTCGGCCACACTACCGTCCACTTTGCCGGCATGCTTCCCGCCCGCGACACCGCCCCCACCCGCATCGCCTTCACCCAGATCCCCGTCCAGTACGGCGTCGATTACATGTGAGCGCCCCGACTGACAACGAGCCTGCCGTCCAGCCGTCTCGTCTCGGGAAGAGGTCGCCTCCTGCGGAGCAGAGATCCCACGGATCCTCGCATTCAGCATGGGCGAAGAGAAACTTTATCGGCTCCGCCGCGATAGCGAAGTCATAGCTGGCGCGTCATCCACAGCTTCTGAAAAGGGCGCACTCCTCTATCACATTGCTCTCAGGGAAGAAGATCTGCACCACCATTCCATTGCAAATGAAACCATTTCGCTCGCAAAGCCCTGGCCCAGCTTCAGCGCGGATCGACGCCATGCATCGTGAGGTACACAATCGAGGCGAAGCCCGCAACGCAGAGCAGGCAATAAAGCACCCCGCTGATGATCCCGGCTTGTCTAGAGACCCCCCCTGCTTGCCGCAGAGCAACCGCGTCCAGCGTGCCGTCAGCCAGTCTCATCTTCTGCAGTTTGCCGATCGCGTGTTGAACATAGGTGCGGTGCGCCATAAAGCCGAGAAGCACTCCCGTGATCAGGCCAAGCCGGGAACCCACCGGCAGCAGGGCGACTCCCACCAGCAAGGCCACGATCACCCAGGCTATGGTCCACATCTTCCGGTAGAAAAACCACACCGGCCCCAGGAAAAAGGCAGCCACCTCAAAACCGCCGCCATAGAGCCGAAACTTCGGCCGTCCGCCCTGGGCAAGAACCGCATCCGCCTGCAATTTATCGTAGGCTTTCAAAAAAGTGTCAGCGTGGGGCCCAAAGAAGGCCGCTAGCTCCGCACGTCGTGAAGCCTGGTCAGGATCATTCAGAAAAGCAAGATACGCCGCGTCGTCAGCCATATTCGCTGTAGACCCGGATCACCTCCCCGCCCGTTGCACGCGGGGGCGATTTTCCTACACCGAAAGGCATTTGTTCTAGTAATCTTCGCCTTATCTTCTCCTTGGGAGTACACTGACTCGAAATCTGAAACGGCGCACCCTCCCCATCCCCATCAGAAACATCTCAACACCGCAGAGGCCCAACATGCCGACCACCCGCTTCGCCGAGCAAACCCGAGTCGCCCTCCCAGGCAGTGACCGCCAGCCCTTCACCGCTGACAACAACACCCGCTTACCCTTCGCCACACCCGATCAAACCTCCGCGCAGGTCGCCGAACGCGGCCAGCACATCACCATCTCCGTTCTCGTTCGCCGCAAAGCTCCGATCGACCCCTCCACCCTGGGCAACACCCGCCTTACTCCTGAGGAATTTGACGCCCAACACGGTGCCGATCCCGAGTCCATCGCTCTCCTCAAAGCCTTCGCCGACGAGTACCACCTCCAGGTAGAACCCGACCTTCCTACCGCCCGCGCCACAATCCAACTCACAGGCTCGCTGCCCAATCTCGAGCGCGCCTTCGGTACCCAAATGAGCTCCCACACCGTCCCAGCCGGAAAGATCCGGACCCGTCAGGGTCCCCTTACAGTCCCTGAGGAGCTCGCCCCGCATATCCGCGCCGTCCTCGGTCTCGACAATCGCCCTCAGGCCAAACCCCACTCCCGGATCGCCAAACCCAAAGCCGCAAACACGTCCTATACTCCCGTCCAGGTCGCGCAGGCATACCAGTTTCCCCAGATCAGCGCCGCCGGTCAGACGATCGGCATCATTGAACTGGGCGGCGGCTACGAAACCTCCGACCTCACCACGTACTTCAACGGTCTTAGCCTCACTCCGCCCATCGTGACCGCCGTTTCCGTAGACGGAGCCAAGAACGTTCCTGGAGCCGATCCCAACGGTGCCGACGGCGAAGTTCTCCTGGATATTGAAGTCGCGGGAGCCGTGGCACAGGGCGCCGCCCTCGCTGTCTACTTCGCCCCCAACACTGACCAGGGCTTCGTCGACGCCATCACCACCGCCGTCCACGATACCGCGCGCAAACCCTCCGTCATCTCTATCTCCTGGGGTGGCCCCGAGTCCTCCTGGACCCAGCAATCCCTCACCGCCATGGATGAAGCCTGTCAGGCCGCCGCCGCCCTCGGCGTCTCCATCACCGTAGCCTGCGGCGACAACGGTTCCACCGACGGCGTTACCGATGGCGCCAACCACGTCGATTTCCCCGCTTCCAGCCCCCACGTCCTGGCCTGTGGCGGCACCACCCTCCAGGCCTCCGGCTCCTCTATCCGCAGCGAAACTGTCTGGAACGAACTTGCCTCGAACGAGGGCGCCACCGGCGGCGGCGTCTCCACCGTTTTCCCCCTACCCTCCTGGCAGGCCAACAGCAAGGTCCCGAAGCCCACCGTGAGTGCCGGCGGCCGCGGTCTTCCCGACGTCGCCGGTGACGCCGACCCCGCGACCGGCTACACCGTTCGTGTTGACGGCCAGGACACCGTCATCGGCGGAACCAGTGCCGTCGCCCCGCTCTGGGCTGGCCTCATCGCCCTCGCCAACGCCCGGAACACCACAACCGCCGGTTTCCTTAACCCCGCTCTCTACACTGCCAGCGAAGCCGCCATCTTCCACGACATCACCCAGGGCAACAACGGCGCGTTCAACGCCGGACCCGGCTGGGATCCCTGCACAGGCCTTGGTTCCCCCATAGGCACCGCTATTGTCGCGGCCCTCGGTACCTCCTCGACCAGCGCTCCTCCGACGCACAACCCTCCGCCGGCATCTCCACCAACCAAGGGGAAGAAGCACCATCACCACGGCTAAGACACAGGGAGAACCGACCAACCCGCGTCATCCCCTCGCAGCCTGCGCTTTCTCCCGTGAGGTCGATTGACTGTGGCGCACGCCTCCAAGGGAGAACACATGAACCGGAGACAATTTGGCGTTGCGATCGCCGCTTTGGGGCTCACGTCGACGTCCTCTGCCGACCCCCGAGTCGAAATCGAGAGGCTCCAGCTCTCACGGAACGGCTGGATGCCCAACAACGAACATCTGCCCGTGCTGCACTATCGCCGCGCGTTCAGCAGCAACGACACCGCGGACCGCATGGAAGAGGCCTTTGCAACCAACGGCTGGCCTGCCCAGTGGCGAAACGGGGTCTATACCTTCCATCACTTCCATTCCACTGCCCACGAAGTACTGGGCATCGCAGGGGGAAGCGCCCTGCTCATCCTCGGCGGGGAGGGGGGCCACCCCCTTCCCGTGGAAACAGGCGATGTGCTGGTGCTGCCCACAGGTACAGGGCATTTTCTTCAGAAGGCCGCCCCAGACTTCCTGGTGATCGGAGCCTATCCGGCAGGCCAACACTGGGACATCTGCCGTTCTGCGCCGGACGCGGCCGGGCTCGAGAGGATGCGGCATCTCCCCTTCCCCGCGAGCGATCCCCTCACGGGAAAGGAAGGGCCACTCCTAAGAGAATGGGGCAACCGCACCGCACCTGGGCTGTAACCGAAAAGAGTGAGTCGCACACTTGCGTACAATTAGCTCGGACTTTCGTAAGATAGACATAGCTTCCCTTTCTTCCTCTCACTCGGGCAGTCAAGCTTCAAGAACTCTTCTAACTCCTTTGTTCATAATACTCTGCGCGTAAAGCTCTTGTTTCAAATACTTTAGCTTTAAACAAGCTCCTATCTGTTGCAAACAGGAAGCTTAGAACGAAATACCCAGGGGGAGGGTACTGACACAGTCAACCGAAGCGGCAGCAATGCGCCACGGGCCGCTACCAGCGACCCGCGGAGCTCCACCCCCGGATCGCCAGTGTTGCGCATCACAACGCCTGAGGAGTGAAACCCATGAACGTCCGCGCAACGGCAACGCTCGCCCTTACCTCTGCTGTTCTGCTCTCCGCAGGCTGCAAGAAGACCGCCGACAACACCAGCAACTACAAGACAGCCATCAACAACTACCTCGGCACCAACCGCAGCTGCATCTGGCCCGTACCCCAGAAGTTCCCAACGCAGGTCAACACTGACTCCGGCAAGACTGCCGCTTTCGACGCCCTCTACAATCAGGGCCTTCTCATCCGAACAACCGCGGATAAGAAGCAGCTCCTCGGCCTGATCAACAAGCAGGTCACCAACTACGACCTCAGCGACAAGGGCAAGAGCTCCTGGACCGCCTCGCAAGCCGACCCAAGCACGGGCAACTTCTGCTACGGTCACCGCGAAGTCAGCTCGATCGACAGCGCGACCGCCACAGGCGATCAACCCGGCGCAACTGCCTCCGTTGCCTATCACTACACCTTCACCACCGTCCCCGGCTGGGCCAAGGACGGAGGCGTGCAGAATGCCTTCCCCAACATCCCGCGGAACCTCGCCGGCGGCGCCTCAACCGCAACCCTCAAGGACACCGACAACGGCTGGATCGTTCAGGCTCCGGCGGGAAGCCACGCCAACGCCGATGGCGACATCGTGCAGTAGCCAGAGCCGCCGGCGGAAGCTACTCGGCCGCATCCGCCGCCGGCCCCTTCTCCGTCTCAGCCGATGGACCGTATTTGTAGTACGCAGTGACTACCGCATCCCATGACTTCAGCTCAAAGTTCGCCGGAGGCGTTCCGCCGGCGAGATTCTTGACGAAGTAATCCCATCGTCGCCGCATCATGTACGGTGAAGCCTCGCCATATCCATGATGCGCATTGGGGATCATGATCAGGTCGAAGTCCTTATTGGCCTTGATCAACGCATCTACCACGAGCAGCGTGTTATTGGGCGGCACGTTGTCATCCATCGTTCCATGCGCAAGCAGAAGCTTGCCCTTCAGGTTCTTCGCATAGTTCTGCGCCGCTTGCGCCTCGTAGTTGTCATGACCGTTCTTGATGACCTCGAGTCCGCCCCACTTCTCGTCCCAGTCGTCTTCATACGCCCGATTGTCATGGTTGCCACTCTCGGCAACACCAACCTTGAAGAAGTCAGGAAAGCTGAAGAGCGCGGAAGTCGTCGCATTGCCACCGCCGGAATGGCCCCAGATGCCGACACGATCGATGTCGATCCAACTGAACTGCCGCGCAAGATCCTTGAGGCCTGCAACCTGATCAGGAATCGTGTCGTCGCCCATTGTCTCCGCATGCGAATAGAAGTCATGGAACTTCTTGGAGCGCAAGGGCGTTCCCATACCATCAATGCAAACCACGACGAAGCCCAGATCGGCAAGCGCCTGATCGTCCCCATGCGCAGAGGTGAAGGAACGTGAGCCGCACGAACCCGTCTGCGGCCCTGGATAGACATAGTCAATGACCGGGTATTTTCTTGAAGCATCAAAATGCGTCGGCCGGAACAGGAAGCCATAGAGCGGCGTCTTGCCATCCCGCGCTTTCACAGTGATCGGCATCGCGGGCTTCCAGCCCATCGCCGTCAGGGCGGAGATGTCCTGCTTGCCCAGGCTGACGAGCACCTTGCCTGTGTTGTCACGCACCACCGCGGTGCGCGGTGTGTCTACAGTCGAATAGTCATCGACGAACGTAGCTCCATCTGCTGACGGCGTAATCGCATGGTCAGCATTCTCCGGCGTTAAAAGCTGCTGGCCGCTTCCATCGAAGTTCGCACGGTAGAAGTGCGTAAAGTACGGATCGCGGCCAGCTTCCTTGCCGCAGGCAAGGAAATACAGCACCCGGTTCTTCTCGTCGATATGGAGCACCTGCGTGACAGGACCCTCGCCGTGTGTGACCTGGCTCTTCAACTTACCCGTCGCCAGGTCATACAGGTACATCTGCCCATAGTCCGATCGTTCGGAATACCAGAGGAATTCGTTGGTGTCCGGCAGATAACGCCAGTTCACCTTGTCCTGACCGCTCTCGTAGAAGCTGTTAACGTGCTCGTGATAGACATCGCGGATCTCGCCGGTTTCGGTGTCAGCGATGCGCAGCGTCTCGTCCTTGTGGTCGCGGCTCGTAGAGACAAAGGCAAGATGTTTGCCATCGGGAGAGAACTGCACGTCATCCCAGCCTGCACCGCCGCGACAACTCACGTCATCGCATAGTGTCGAGCGGTGTTGATCCGGACCCATCTTGAGCCGTGTGATCTTACCCGTCGGCACATCAATCACCACACGCTCAAGCATCGTGACATCCTTGTCGCCAAGCAGTGGATAGCGCCAGGCCTCAAGATCCGGATGGCGGTTTGTGACCGGCACAAGGTACATGTAGCCGGTCTTTCGCTGATCCTGCTGGAACGTAGCGATCTTCTTTGAGTCTGGCGACCAGACCAGAATGGGTGCATCGGAGTGCGTCCAGCCCGCGTTGTCGGTGGCATAACCGAAGTTCGCCAGGCCCTCCGTAGTGAGCTGGCGCTCCTCCCCCGTCGCTTCCACGCGCACCCAGAGATTCCAATCGCGTATGAAGGCAGAAGTGGCCTTGTCTGGCGAGAGATCGAACGGCGCTTTGCTTCGACCTACGGCGGTGACAGCATGGGTCGCAGCCGGCGTGTCCTGTGTGGAGGTGTTTGCCTCCGGCCTGGTCATCTGCGCATTGCCACCTGTCTGAGTTGAACTCACACCCGCTGCGGGAGGTTGCGCACTCGGTTTCTGCTCCGGATGCTGTACCGGCGGAGGAGGTTCCGGCCTGCAGTGCGCCACCGCGGCATCGCAGTGGAAGATCCCAGCGCGCGTGGTGATGACGAACCCGCCGTCTGCCGCAGGCATGTACTCGGTGACGCCAAGCTCATCCGGCGCAATTGAAGCGTGAGAAGCCGCGCTTACGGCTCCCGCAACGTTTGAAACATCGAACGCGGCCCGGGTAACTCCCGCGCGAGGGTCGGCGATCAAGTACGTCGCGCCTGCTGGCTGCATCAACGCATAGAACACGCGGCCATCCGGCAGATAGGAAATCCCGGTTACGGTGTTCCTGATCAAAGGAAGAGTGTTGTAGTTCAGCCAGCGCTCCGCGTTGGCGTAATCCCGCGCCGTATACACCTGCTGGGAGTGGAGACTAAGAGATATAAACGGCAAGGAGAGTAGGGCGGCGCGGGAGAGAATACGAGCTGTCAGGTTAAGCCTCGTTGCTGGAAATTTGGAGGTAGACGATCGAGGCATGCAGCCCATCAGCCCTCGGGCTCCGGATGCGGAGCGGATGCAGTTCCGGTCTTGCGAAGCCGCGCCAGGAGTTGACGCGGTCGCAGGGCATCGGGTGTATGCAGCATGGCCCCGAGGAAACCGCCCCAGGTATCGCCAGAGATCCGCAGGGAGGCCGGCAACACATAGAGATCCATGATGCACTCACTGAGAATCAGTGAAGCTGCCGCGCCGAGCAAACCGAACTGCTTTGCCAACAAAACCGTGGCGAAGATTGTGACGCCTGTTGCCAGGACATAGTTGAGTGAAAGGCGGCGATGCTGGTTGATGGCCATCATCAGTGTGGAACTGGTAGACCACAGCGAGTAGAAGAAAACACTTACCAGCAGCAGAAACAAAAGTTTTGGGCTGGGAGGAACGTTGTGCAAGGTCCAGTGCGTAAGGAACCACGGACCGACCGTGAGCATAAAGATGATGATCGCAAATGAAATGCCAAGAGCGAGTTGGCAACTGCGCCGGTGCAGTGAACGCACAAGGGCGAGATTGCCTGCACCGAAGGAGATGGAAAGCTCGGGCCAGAACGTGTTGTTAACGAGTTGGACCATCTGAAGCGCCACACGCGACACCGTACGAGCGGTGGAGAAGATGACCACGTCGCCCGAGCCGAGCACATGACCAACAGCGAGCAAGGTTCCCTGCAGGTTGAGTGCATTCCCGATAGGAAAACCCATAAACGCGAAGGCCGGCCCGGTAAGACGTTTGATCTCACCCCAATTGGCATATTGCCAACCGAAGCGAAGCCATGGGATGTCGCGACGCACGAAGAAGCAGAAGAGAATAGTGCCGACTCCGTTAGCAAGCGAGAGGGCGAGTGCGGCGGCCGCAGGACCATGCCCAAGCACAACAGGGATCAGCATGAGTGCGAAGGCCACGAGGGTCATCATGCTCTTGAGGAAGGTGCCGTAGGGATACTTGCCGACACAGGTATACGCGGCCCCGATGAGTTGTTCCAGTTGTCCAAGCGTGACGGCGGTGCCGAGGCAAAAGATGACCCACTTGGCTTCTACTCCTGACATTTGCTGCAGCTTGAGCCAGTGCGCAAGGGGTGCAAAGTAGATGAGGGCTGCGAAGAGCAGAGTAACGGCTGAGCAGATACCGGCAATCAGCCACCAGCAGCTTTGAAAAACAGCGAGGGCGCCTTCCTGGTCCTCGCGCCCCATCATCATGGTCATTTCATTGCTGGCCACTGATCCAAAGCCGACATTAGAGAAGCTGAGATAGACAGGGATGGCGCTTACGAGGAGCCAATCACCAAACAGGTCTTTACCCCAAAAGTGAAGGAAGACTGGAACCTGAATGAGCTGAATGAGGATACCGGCAAGTCTGCTGATCCAATTGGAGAGAAAGCCGAAGAGGAGCCTGCGGCGGGTTTCAGGATCTACTGACAAAGGGACCGCTCCTGGACGCGTTCAGCTCGCCGGCACTGCCCTCCATTCTACAGGGCGAGCTTCTGTGACCATCAACGCGCACGTTCGAGGTCGAGCCCTAGTTTCTCGTGCAATAACTGCATGAGCATGGCTTGATCTCCACGTCTTTGCGCTTCGGTCATCTGGAGGCGCACCTCCCGGCCCCGACGCTCAAGATAGCGTTCGCGGAGGGACTCGAGGGCGCTGGCCACCTCTGAAGGTGAGCTTTCGTGTTCGGGTCCATTGACCTCACTGGAGACGTGGAGCGCGCTGGCGAGGAGGGCGCGCGAGGCTTGGTCGGGTGCTGCCTCCAGCGGGTTTTCGGGCGGAGGACCGCTTACGAGGACATCGATGACGGCGGCGGTGGGCAAGTCCTCGAACCACTGCGGATGCGCCCCGAGTTTCTCGGCGGCGAGGGCGCGGGAGGAGTCGGCCTCGGGAAGGACCAAGGCGCAGAGAAGGATTCGCTCGACCTCAGTGACTGCCTGAGGCTGAGCCGCACGGACGCTTTCGAGGCGATGTTCGGCAGCTTGACGGACCTCTTTGAGGACCATCGTGGAGTCGATGCCGAGCTTCTGAGCGGCGTTGACGGCTACTTCCGTGCGTACCATCGCGTTGGGAATTCGGCGAAGGTGAGGAAGGAGGAAGTTCAGGGCTTTGACGCGCTGTTCCGGGGTGCGTGTGCCGATATTCTTCTGAGCGCGGCCAATGAGAAAGTCGGTCCAGGGGACATTGTTGCGTAGGAGTTGCATGTACTCGCGGGCACCTTGATCGCGGATGAAGGAGTCGGGGTCCTGCCCTTCTGGCATAAGCGCTACGCCGACTTCGAAGCCCTCCTCGACGAGGGGTCCTATGATCTCTTCGGCGGCGTGTATGCCGGGTTCGTCGCCATCGAAGTTCAGGACTACCTTGCGGGTGAAGCGGGCGAGGAGATGGATCTGGTGCTCAGTGAATTTTGTGCCGCTGCTGGCGATTACATTACCGATTCCGGCAAGGAAAACGGAGAGGCAATCCATCTGGCCTTCGACCAGGACTACGCTGTCGGTTTCCTTGATGCCGGGTTTTGCCTTGTCGAGGTTGAAGAGGACGTGGCCCTTGATATAGAGCGGAGTTTCAGGCGAGTTGACGTACTTGCCACCGGCCTTGGGGTCGCTAGTGTCGAGGAGCCGGCCGGTGAAGGCAATGGGCTTACCCGACTCGTTGCAGATGGGGAAGATGATCCGCTTACGGAAGTGCGGATACATGGGGCCGGGTTCGCCGTCGTCAGCTTGTTTACTGTTGAAGAGACCGCTAGCGCGTAAAACGTCTTCTTTGAAGAATTTGAGCATGCGGTCACGCATGTCGTTCCAGCTTTCGGGAGCGTAGCCGACGCGGAAGAGCTTGACTGCTTCCGAAGAGAGACCGCGGCCGGCGATATATTCACGGGCGCGGGCGGCTTCAGGAGACTGGAGGTTTCCCTGGAAGTATTGGGTGGCGGCTTCGTAGACTTCGAGGAGCACGCGACGCAGACCGGCTTCTCGGGCTTCCTCGGGTGAGTTCCACTCGCGTTTGGGCAGGGGAATGCCCATTTTTTGAGCGACGGCGCGGACGGCTTCGGGGAAACTCAGACTTTCCATCTTCATGACGAAGCTGAAGACGTCGCCGTGCTCATGGCAGCCGAAGCAGTAGTAGCTGCCGCTGTTCGGATAGAGATAGAAGGAGCCGGAGCGTTCTTTGTGGAAAGGACAGAGAGCGTTCCAATTAGCGCCCGACTTGCGCAGCTTCAGGTACTCCCCAAGAATGCGGACGATGTCTGTCTGCTGCTTTACGGTTTGGGCGAAGCTGTCGGCCATAAGCTGATTTCAGTGTAGAGGGCAGTGAGCCCGCATTTCTAGCGTAGCTACCAGCATTCGCGTTGTCGCCCGAAGCCAAGGCCAAGAGCCCTCGATGAACGGCAACATCAGGCTAAGATCCACCTACAATTACGAGATGCTTACTGCAGCGGCGCGAAGCCGGTTGGCCGTTGTGCTGGTAGGAGCGCGGAATCCCCAGAACATTGGGGCAGTGGCGCGGGCCATGCACGACTTCGGCTTCAGTGATCTCCGCGTGGTGAATCCCTTCACTTTGCCCTTCGAGGCGGCACAGATGGAGGCGACTTCCGCTGTGAATGCCGGGACAGTGATGCGTTCGGCTCGAGTATTCAGTTCGCTCCCAGAGGCGATTGCCGACTGCGGTCTGGTTGCCGGCACTACCGCGGTAGGGGAACGCGGCCTACGCCAACCCGTATTTACCCTGCAGGGAGTAGCTCCCACTCTGTTTGCTGCTATGTCCGGTGACTCACAGGAAGAAAAGCGCAAGACGCCGGAAAGCGCCGAGGATGGTGCAATGGGAACGACCGAGAAAATCGCTCTACTTTTCGGTTCGGAGAAGACCGGATTGACGAAGGAGGAATTGAGCTATTGTTCGCTGCTGCTCACGATACCGATGTTTGCTCCAGAGGGCAGGCATCTGTCGATGAACCTGGGGCAAGCGGCGGCGGTTTGTCTCTACGAGCTCACACGACTGGGGTTTGAGGGAGCTCGAGCAATCCCCACTGTAACGACGAAGCCGGCTTCGGTACAGGACGAGGAGCGGCTCTTAGCCATGTTGCTTCAGACGATGGAAAGCTCTGGCTATGCGAGGCGCTTCCCAGCCAATGCAAGACTTGAGGTTGTACGACCGCTAGCAAGGCAGATGAGCACTACGGTTGAGCAGTCGGCCACGTGGATGGGCTTCTTCCGACAAATCGCTCGAGCCTTAGGGAAGGGCTGATGCTTTAGTTGAGGCAATGCGTGAGGATAAAAGGGCGCAAAGCTGCGGCTTACCAGGTTCCCCACGAGCGGCTTACGTAATCACTCATCGTCATGACTATGAGCACCAGGAAGACGAAGAAGCCGGAGCCGATCGTCATCTTGATGAGCCTAGACTGGTACTTAGCGTGCATGAAAAAAAGAATGACGATTACGGCTTTGAAGCAGGCGATTCCCAGTGCGATCACAGGATTTGCCCATTTCAGATCGATAAACGCTGCGCCGACTGTGATCAAGGTGAAGACGAGGAGCGTACCGAAAACTAGAACGTACTGTATCGGGGTCACGATGTGATGCTCGGCGTGTTCCGGATTCGTGACGTTCAGATCGTCACCTGCCGGGGCGGTCTGCGCTTGGTGTGCCATGAGTTCCTCGAATGGCCGCTCTGGTTGCGGCTGTGACTACTTCAATGGATGTCGATTGATGAGATAGAGCAGAGGGAAGAGAAAGAGCCAAACTATATCGACAAAGTGCCAGTACAAGCCGAAGTTCTCGATGGGCGCCACGTACCCCGAGGTGAACTCACCTCTCTGCGCGCGCAGAATGAGCCAGCCAAGAAGCCCCAGACCAATGATCATGTGCAGGGCGTGCATTCCGGTCATAGCAAAGTAGAGGAAGAAGAAGATCTGGGTACGCTCCGCCACATCCGGCGGAAGTGGATCGCTAATCATCTTGCCGTGTCTGTCGAGGGGCGGATGTACGAATTGAGAGATGGAGAAGTCATTGCCGGGAACGTGGTGCAGCTCGAACTTCTCATGGTACTCGTCATATTTCACGCCAAGGAATGCGATACCGAAGACGGTCGTCAAAACGAGAGTGAGGACCAGAGTACCTTGCTTCCGCACCTCGGCGGCCCAGACGGCGAGGGCCATGAAGAACCCGGAGGTGATGAGGATCGCGGTGTTAATTGCGCCTTCGTAGATGTTGAGAGTGTTGGAAGCTGCAGCGAAAGCGGGATAGTACCAATTTCTATAAAGAAGGTAGGCGAAGAACATGCCGCCGAAGAACATGATTTCGGTGAGCAGGAACAGCCACATTCCGAAGGAGCCCGCTTCGCGCTGCTGCTCCTCCGTTTCAAAGTGATGGCGGTGCTGCGGAAGCGAGACATGGCTATGGAGCTCCGGGTGCGCCGTTGCGGTAGCAGTGTGGGGGCTAATGCCGGTCGTGATGGCGTTATCCAACGGTTGTCACCTCATGCTGCTTGCGTTCCAGCCATTCGTAGTCATAGGCTTCGTGATCCATGACGGGCGTCTCGATGAAGTTTTCGGTCAAGGGGGGAGACTGAATCTGCCACTCGAGACCGGTCGCCTGCCAGGGATTCTCGCCTGCGATGGCGCCGTACTTCAAGGACCAGCCAAGGTATAGAAGCGGAAGCATGTAGCCTACGCCAAGAACGGTGGCACCGGCTGTGGAGAGTACGTTCAGAACCTGAAACTCCGCGGGGTAGGCGTGATATCGGCGCGGCATGCCGAGGTAGCCCAGCACGAACTGCGGCATGAAGGTGAGAAAGAACCCGATGAAGGTGGTGACGGCTGCGAGTTTGGAAAGCGGCTCGGAATACATACGGCCCGTCATCTTCGGCCACCAGAAGTGGATCCCGGACAGGAAAGCCATAAGCATGCCACCCACCATCACGAAGTGGAAGTGCGCGACGACGAAGTAAGTCTCGGTGAGATGGATGTCCATGCCGAGGGAGCCAAGGAAGACACCGGTAAGACCGCCTATGGTGAACAGACCGATAAATCCGAACGCATAAAGCATGGGGGTTTCAAAGGTCACGGACCCCTTCTGCATGGTGAAGGTCCAGTTGAAGATTTTGATGGCAGAGGGAACGGCTACCAGCATAGTAAGCAGCGAGAAGACGAGCGCGGAGTAGTTGGACACACCCATGATGAACATATGGTGCTCCCATACGAAGAAGCCGAAGAGCGCGATGGCCACCGAAGAGAATGCGACAGCGGTGTAGCCGAACACCCGCTTACGACTAAAAGTCGACATGACTTCTGAGATCACCCCCATTCCCGGCAGGATCATGATGTAGACGGCGGGATGCGAATAGAACCAGAAGAGATGTTGGAACAGAAGGGGGTCGCCGCCTTTGGACGGGTCGAACACGCCGATGTTGAAGACTCGCTCCAAAGCTACAAGCACAATAGCAATCGCAAGAACCGGGGTGCCGAGAACCATCAGAAGGGACGCTGCATAGTTCGACCAGCAGAAAAGCGGGAGTCGGAACCACGTCATGCCGGGGCAGCGCATGCGGTGCAGGGTGACGATAAAGTTGAGGCCGGTGAAGATGGAGGAGAAGCCTGCAATGAAGATCGCGGTGGCCGCGGTAAGCACATGGGTGTTCAGGTAGTGCGTCGAGAGAGGCGTTGTGAAGGTCCAGCCCGTGTCGACACCGCCGAGAACGAGGGCGGCGAGGGTCAGGGTCCCACCGATCAGGTAGAGATACCAGCTGAGGAGATTGATCTTGGGGAATGCAAGATCCTTAGCACCGATCATGATCGGAATGAGGAAGTTCCCAAGGGTCGCAGGTACCGAGGGGACCAGAAACAAAAAGATCATCACGATACCGTGCATGGTGAAGAACTTGTTGTAGGTGTCCGATGCGACAAGATCCGGCTGGGGTGTCAAGAGTTCAAGGCGAATAAGGCCAGCGAAGGCGCCGCCGATGAAGAAGAAAAAGGTAATCGAGATGAGGTACAGCATCGCGATGCGCTTGTGGTCGCCGGTCAGAAGCCAACTCAGGAGGCCGTGCTCATTGTTGATGTAATTCCGCTTGGGCAACCTGGCCGTGGTCTGGTCAGGCAACGAGACGATTGTGGAGGCGCTACTCATGGCTTCACCGTTTCCGTGGTCGGCGACACCGCAGGAGACGACGGTGCAGCCTGATTGCTGTCTGAGGTGACCAGCGTCTGCTGGACCCGATAATTGGACTGCATATTCTTGATGTATTCGACCAGGGAGATCAAGCCATCCTCACTGATCTGGCCCTGATAGGTTGGCATGATGGGCGCGAACCCGGCAGGCACGTGTTGCGACGGATTGAGGATGGATTCGCGCAGGTAGGCATCATTCACCAAGACCTGGCTGTTATCGGCCATCGTGAGACGTGAACCGTAGATGCCGTACAGGTTGGGTCCACGAGCGGCAGCATTGCCACTGTGGCAGGCATTGCAACCCATGCTGGCGAAGAGGCGCTCACCATTTTGCGCGAGGCTCATGCCGGAGGTGGACTGTTTGAGCCACTGCTCATAATCTTCCGGGGTCAGCGCGGTGATCTGACCAATCATGCCGGAATGCAGGGTTCCGCAATATTGCGTACAGAAGAGATGGTAAACACCGGGAGACGTAGCCTGGAACCACACCGTGGAGTAACGACCGGGGATTACTTCGCGCTTTACCCGAAAATCGGGGATGGAGAAGCTGTGGAAGACGTCTTGCGAGATCATCGTGAGCTGAACAGGGCGCCCTGTGGGGATGTGGAGGGCATTGATTTCATGCTGTCCGCCCGGATGCTCCGCCTTCCACATCCATTGTTTGCCGATGATGTACACGTTCATGGCATTGACGGGTGGGTTATAGATACGGAAATAAAGGAGAGCACCCCATACGAAGACAACCAGGAAGATCCCGAGGGGGATGATCGTCCAGGTAGCCTCAAGCAGGGTCGACCCCTCGACCTGGGTAGCTACCGGGCTGCGTGACTTGCGATAACGGACGGCAAAGCCGAAGACGAGCGCGACGACCAGGAAAACGCCGAAGAGCGTCATGGCGAGCAGGAAGAAGTACAGCGCGTCCACATAGGGCGCGATGGTGGAGGCCTCGGACGGGAAAAGGGCCGAGTTGTGCAGCCACTTAACTAAAAATTCCCAGAGAACTGGACTGATACCCATTGTTTCCTTATGCTATCCGGCGCGGGTCGCGCCCTTGAGTGAGGATCTGCTCCCGGCCGGAGGTGAAGTCGCGCCGGAACATAACGAAGAGAAAGGTGCCTAGAGCTAAAAGCGTCAGCATACCGGCTACCTGAACGACACGAGCGACAATGAGCGAGTGCCGGTTGGTCTGCGGATCGTAGTGGTAGCAGTAGGTGAGGATATTCGCGACGGGCGAACCGATTTTGTTGCCGGAAGCGTCAATCAGGCCCAGAAGAATGTCCTTGGGGGAATATTCGACCCCCAGATAATACTGCGCGATCCTTCCCTGGGGCGTCAGCAGTTCGATGGAGCTTGCGTGCGCGAACTGCGTGAGGCGACCGTCCGGACCAGGGACCCTGACATATCCAAAGCCGACGGCCTGCGTCACGGGGTCGATGGAGGTTTTTGGACCGGTGAGGAAGTGCCAGCCTTCCGCCGTTTCCGGATGGCCATAGCGCTTAAGATAGAAGGCCTTGTTCTTGGCAGCCAGTTGTGGCCCCTCACTGGGGTCAATAGAGACGACGATGATCTGGAAATCTTTGCCCGGCCGCAGATGCACCATCTCCAGCGAACTGGTCAAGCCATCCATCTCTTCGGAACAAAGCATTGGGCAGTTATAGTAGACGAGCGCAAGAACTGCGGGATGTTTCCCGTCGAAGTAGTCCCCGAGGGTTACAGCTTTTCCGGTCTCATCTGTGAACGACGCTGCCAGCGGAAGCTGCGTGTTCAGGTGCTGATTGACCTGGACTCGTTGCAACACCGTGGGAAGTTCATCGCCATGTGAAGTTCCCTGCGCCTTATCACCGTAGCTCGAAACCTGGGCGGAGAGAGGCAGAGAAAGAAGGCACAGAAGACACGCGACGGCCTGGGAAGCGGAGTGCCGGAGAACCCCGTGTGGGGACCGGTAGCGCCGGATTGTCGGGTTCCAGTACATGCTCTCTCTCAGTGTAGGGCCGGTCGTTCGGGAATCAATGTTTGCTTTCCGATATCCGCGCGTACCGTGGCACGGCCTCAAAGTTCTAGCGCTTCGCTTCTGCCTGACTGAACTCCAGTCTCTGCTCTCTTGCTGCCATCTGATCCAGCTCATACCCGGTACGGGCGAAACCATCTGTAAGAGGGGCGGAGACAACGGGTGGAGCATCGCCGGCCATCTGCGTGCCGACACTGTGGACTCCACCAACAGGCTGGGGCAGGCCACGCTGCGCAACCAGCTGCATGGCACGCTCAATCGGGATACGAACGGCGCCAGTCGGCAAATCGGACCCGGTGCTGTAGTTCTCTAGCAGAAGATCCTCCCGCGCGTGCATGTCGGCGGTGTCCTGATTGCCGTCATCGGTTTGAAGGCGTGGCGTAGGAAAGTTCCTGGTCATGCTGGCATATTCACGCTGTTCCAAGGTGACGTTCGAAGTAAGATCCTCGCGTTTACGTGCGACCTCGTTCTCGTGGCCGGGCATTCCGCCGTGCCATTTATCAGCAGGGCCATCCTCTTTGAGCAGACCCGTATTGATGGCCTTACCCATTACGAAGCAGAAGAGGAAGAAAACGATGAGAAATCCGGACAAGCCGGCAAGAAACGTGATGATGCCACCCACGTTTACATCCTGGATTTCGTAGCCGGGGTTCTCGTCGTTACGATCTCGGCTGGGAATGGGGCTCTGCCCGTCGGGGCGGAGCGCGTCGTGACCTTCGCGTGGGTTAGTGGGCATGTTCCGGCTCCAGGACTTCCGCCGTGTGCGGATCGTTGAGGGCGATGAGGGGTCTACGGCCTAATTCCGTCAGGTAAAAGGAGCCCCACAGGAAGATGACGGCGAGGGGCACGGTGATGTAGGCGAGGATACTGAGGTTATTGGCGAGGTGCAGATTGCCTGCCGCGTTTGCAAAGTTTGGCTCGGTTAACCAGAACATATCCAGCAGGCGCGCGAGAAGCATGAAGATGGCAAGCCAGAACATGCGGGTCTTCGAACGCTTGAAGTCACGCGAGAGCAGGAGACAGAAAGGGATTACCCAGTGGCAGATAGCATCCATGGAGCAGATAACCCACCAGCCACCTCGAATACGGTGAAGGTACCAGGGGATTTCGTCTGGGAGATTGCCCGAGTAGATGATCAGGAACTCCGCAAAGGTGAAGTAGATGTTGAGCATGGTGAAGGCGAAGGCAAGTTTACCGAGGTCATGCTGCTCAGTGACCCGGAACATGGTCCGCATAGGCTCGTAGTTGGAGAGCAGGATGAGGGTCAGCATCCCAAGCGCAAGGACGGCATAGCCCTGGGCTACCAAAAATTGCAATCCGTAGATCGAGGAGTACCAGGTGACGTCGAGCGACTTGAAAAAGACAATTACAAAATCGGTCATCAAGATGACGTAGAGGAGGACGGAAGGTCCCGAGAGGTTCTCGAAAACGATACGCCAGCGGTCAAAGCTGCGCACCGAGCCTGCTGCGGGATCCGCTTCACGGCTGACCGACCATCGATTCAGCATGGTAATGACAAAACCCATAAAGCCGAAAAGGAGGACGTATTGCACGATGGCGCTGGTGGGGCTGAGCATTGTGTGCTTGAGGTTGATGCAGATCTGTTGCTCTTTGGAGATGAGACCTTGATTCAGGGCATTCAAGGTCTGCTCGGGGGTATGGTAGGCGGCCCAGAGATACAGGTCCTTCATAAAGAACAGGATTGGGACGAAAAGCAGCGCGACGATCCACCAGGTGCGCGTCATGGCTTCCAGGGGACGACGGAGGATTAATCCCCATTTACCACCTGAAAGATACTGCACCATAAGGAAGGCAAAGGCACCGCCGACGAAGTTGAATGCCGTCATTGAGCCCATGAGGTAGGAACGGAGGAGATGCGCGCGACCGTCCGGCGTGAAGGCGAAGGATAGCGACAGGAGAGAGAAGACCGCCGCAACGAAGAGCGCGCGGGTACGCCAGACTCCGACAAAGGCCGGGACCGCGAGCACGGCAGGCAGAGCCTTGGTCCCAGAGTAATGATGTTCGTCGTGGTGTGTGTGTTCTGTTGCCATCGTAACGGTGCCTTTACGTCGATCTTGCAATGCTTAGTGAGGTTGGGATTGCTGTTGCGAGGCCCAGGAGCTATCCGGCATGCGATAGACAAGCGCGGGGGAGCCTGAGTCGCGAGTTCCGGAGCCTTCGGTAGCCGCGCCCGATCCGTGGGCGGTGGCGCCCACTGGGGGAGTGTTGATACTCTGCCCCGGTATACCGTTGTCCTGATTCCCCGGCGTGCCATAGACCGCGGTGGCGGGGAGCGCCCATGGATCAGCGAAGCCGGGCGGCATGCCTTGCTGGTTGGCGATCTCGTGGAGGTCCTGTGGGTGCTGCCCGGTGGGAACATCGGCGGGCTTAGCTGCCTGGCTTAGCTGCAGCGCGCGAACGTAGGCAACAATCGCCCAACGATCCTCTGCCGTAATCTGCGATCCGTATTCTGGCATCGCCCCGTAGCCGTTGGCTATGACGGAATAGAAGTGACCCAAGGGTGCATTGCGCAGCCGATCTGTATGGAAGTTCCCAGCAGGACGGTAGCCGCGCTGCACGATCATCCCAGCGCCATTCCCGACGCGAGAGTGACATGGTGTGCAGAACACGTTGTATTTTTCCTGTCCCCGCTGAAGCAGGGCCATATTGACGGGCAGCGGCATGCCATCGCCTTCCTTGTTTCCGTCCAGGCCTGTATAGAAGTAGAGGTTCTCGTGAAGTTGATTTCGCGCCACGGTATCAGCCACCTGGGGTCGCGCGGAACGGCCGTCCGCGTAGAAGGAGGTGCTCCGCTGGGGATAAAACTTGGGTTGATTGTGCATGTCCTGCCGGCAACCCGTGGCCAGAAGGCAGCCACTTGCCATCGTGGCAAGCGCAGAGGCGCGCTGAAGCCGAGAGAGAGACGTATGAGCCCCAGAAAAAGCGAATCGCATTAGTTATCCACCTCCACAACCGAGACTGGCGAAAACCGTTCCAAGAACGCGCGGGTTTCGGTCAAGGAGAATTGCGGGTCGTGGGCTTCCAAGCAAAGAAAGAACTTGTCCGTGGTTGCGCCATTGCGGAAGTTTGCAGCATTGAAAAGGGGGTGATAGAGCTGTGGAAGACCGTTCTGAGCGATCATGCCGAACGCTGCAGAAAGTCCGGCGAAAAGAATGGTCCACTCGTAGGCGGGGATCACAAAGGCCGGCCATGAGTAAAGGGGCATGGCACGAATGTTGAGAGGATAACCCCAGACGTTCACCCAGGTTTCCATCAGCCAACCCGTCGTAAGACCCATAATTCCGCCAAGGAGGCACATGAGCGGAACACGCGTCTTATGAAAGTGCAGGGCTTCCGCAGCTTCTTCTACGGGGTAGGGCGTATAGCATTCCATGCGCCGGTAGCCGGCGGTGCGAGCACTCTCGGTAGCAAGCACAAGTTCACTGGGCGTGTTGAACTCGGCAATCAAGCCGTAAACTCCTTCGATGGGCGGCATCAGAGGGCCTCCTGCGCGACCACTTCAGCGTCCACGTCGTCGCGACGGACTTTGGTTTGAGGAAGCATCATGCGGATTTCGGACATGGGAATCATCGGCGCCAAGCGAGCGAAGAGCAGGAAGAGGCAGGTAAATAAGCCCCAGGTTCCGATGAACAACATATAGTCCCACTTTGTGGCGCGGTACGTTCCCCAGCTGGAGGGGAGGTAATCGCGGTAGAGCGAGGTGACGACGATCACGAAGCGCTCGAACCACATACCAATGTTGACAACAAAGCTCAGGAAGAACAGGTAGCCGGGGCTGACGCGCAGGCGACGGGACCAGAGAGTGGTGAGTGGGATTGCGATGTTGGTAAGGATGAGCATCCAGTAGGCCCAGCCCATAGGACCAAACATACGGTTCCACATCATGAAGAACTCCCAGTGAGAGCAGGAGTACCAACTCATGAAGACTTCCATGCCGTAGCCATAGGCGACGATGGAGCCCGTGGTGAGCATAACCTTTGCCATGTTGTCGAGATGTCGAAGGGTCACCAGATCTTCAAGGTGGTACCACTTCCGGATCGGGATGGCGAGGGTTAGAACCATGGCGAAACCGGAGTAGACAGCGCCGGCGACGAAATAGGGAGGGAAAATGGTGGTGTGCCAGCCGGCCATGGCCGCGACTGCAAAGTCGAAGGAGATGGTCGTGTGCACCGAGAGCACGAGCGGGGTCGAGAGGCCAGCGAGCAGGAGCGAAGCTGACTCATAGCGGATCCAGTGACGCGTGGAACCACGCCAACCCAGCGAGAGCAGACCGTAGCAGTACTTGGCGAAGGGGAGCTTGGCGCGGTCGCGCAGGGTGCCGAAGTCCGGAATCATGCCGATGTACCAGAAAACGACTGAAATCGTGGCGTAGGTAGACACGGCGAAGACGTCCCAGGCCAGCGGACTGCGGAACTGCGGCCAGACGTTCATGGTGTTGGGGTAGGGCAGGAGCCAGTATCCGAGCCATGGACGGCCGATGTGAATCAGCGGGAACATTCCGGCGCAGACCACGGCGAAGATCGTCATGGCTTCGGCGAAGCGGTTGATCGAGTTACGCCAGGTTTGCTTGAACAGCAACAAGATGGCCGAGATCAGGGTTCCGGCATGGCCGATACCGATCCACCAGACGAAGTTGATGATGGCAAAGCCCCAGGCGCCAGGAATGGTGACGCCCCAGATGCCGACACCTTTGAGCACCAGCCACGTGAGGGCTACCACGACCAGCGAAGCGATGGTGGCGGCAACGAAGAATCCGCCGAACCATGCCCAGGGGGTATTGGGCGTAAGGACGATGCCGGCGATCTTCTGCGTGACGCTTTTGAAGTTATGGCCTGGCGCAATGACTGCGTACTCACCCGTACGCGGATCGATCATTGGGTCGACGATAATCTCGGTCGGGTTCTGGATAGGTCCCTGGGTCGCCATTTAAACAAGCTCCGGGTTCGGGTTAATGACGCCGGCCGTGTAGGTCGTGCGCGGGTGGTAGTTCAGGTCGGCGAGCACCTGGTAGTTGCGCTCTTCAGCTTTACGCTTCGCTACGCGACTGGTGGGGTCATTCTGATTGCCAAAGATAATGGCCTCGGTCGGGCAGGTTTGCTGACAGGCTGTCAGGATGTCTCCGTCGCGAATGGCACGGTTTTCCTTGTCTGCCGTGAACTTGGCTTCCTCGATCCGCTGCACACAGTACGTGCACTTTTCCATGACGCCGCGGGAACGGACGGTGACGTCAGGGTTGCGCATGAACTTGAGGCTTTCCGTGTCGTAGTCCGAGTAGAGCAGGAAGTTGAATCGACGCACCTTGTAGACACAGTTGTTGGAGCAGTAGCGGGTACCTACACAGCGGTTGTAGACCATGGTGTTCAGGCCTTCGGGGGTGTGGACGGTAGCGCCGACCGGGCAAACCTGCTCGCAACCGGCGGACTCACAATGCTGGCACATCATGGGCTGAAAGTGCGCGGTAGGGGCGTGCAGATCGCCTTCGAAGTAGCTGTCGATGCGAATCCACTGCATATTGCGACCAACCTTGACCTGCTCCCGTCCGACAACGGCGATATTGTTTTCCGCATAGCAGGCCACCACGCAGGCGTTGCAGCCGATACAGGAGTTCATATCGACCGACATGCCCCAGGCGTTCTGAAGCTGCTTAGAGGACTGGTCCTGATGATCGTAACGCCAAGCGCCAGCAAACAGACTTTCATCGGCCTTGGGCGTCTCGCCCTGAGGGTTGTAGCCAACCTTATCAACGAGCGTACCGCTGGCACCCTCTTCGGCGAACTTCGGATTCTTAGTGGCTTCCTCCACTGTGGCGTACCGAATGATGGAGCGCTCAAGCGCCTCATGCCCGGCCAGCGAGTAGGTACCTGCCTTGTCGGATTCGGGATGCTGGAGATCCCTCTGCGCAAAGGCTCCGCGGTGTTCTACGTTGTGGACTTTGGTGACGCAGATGTCATAGGTGCCGTGGCCTTTTTGCAGGGTGGCACCACCGGCTGCATTCTGGCTGGCGAAGGCCCGCAGTTGATAGGCGTTAAAGCCCACGCCAGCACCGACACGACCGACTTCCGCACGTCTCCCAAAGCCGAGATGCACGGTTACGGCACCATCTGGATGGCCGGGAACCATTAGGACGGGGACGATCAGTTTCTGGCCGTTCACGGTGAGTTCGGCGGCTTCATTTTCCTCGATGCCAAGTTTCGCCATGGTGTTAAGGCTAAGCAGCGCGGCATTATCCCAGGAGAGGTTGGTGATCTGCTTGGGAAGTTCCTGCAGCCAGCCGTTATTGCCGTAGCGCCCATCGTAAATCGACGGATCGGCAAGGAATCGAACCTCGAGTTGATCCCCGGCAGAGGGAGAGAGGGGGGTGCCGGCCACTGGACGAACGGTTGGCACGCTGGCACTCGGCGTATAGGCTGTGCCTTCGACCCATCCATCATGCAGTGCCTTGCGCCAACCCTCAGCGAAGTCACCCTTTATGTAATTTTTAGCAGTGGCGGATACGACGTCATACGCACCCAGAGAAGGGTCGAGAAGCGCCTGCAGGATGTCGTGTGTAGTGACACTGTTGTAGAGTGGCGCGATCATGGGCTGCACGATCGAGATGGTGCCATCCGCGGTGCGGCAATCGGTCCAGCTCTCGAGATAGTGCGACTTCGGAATGTGCCAAGTAGAGAAGAAACCAGTTTCGTCGACGTGTGTACCGTGATGCACGGTATTCGGAACCTTGTTAAAGGCTTCAGCGAACTGAAGATCCACCGGGGCGTTGTATAGCGGGTTGGAACCCAGCATTACCAGCCACTGGACCTTGCCCGCGTTGATGTCGGCGACCAAGGAGCGAATATCCTCCCCGGGCTGAGCAGGTACGGCCTGCAGGGAGGGCACGGTGAAAACGGTCTTCCCGTTGGCTCCCAGGGACGCGTTGAGTTGGGCTGCAGCGGCCTGACATGCAGGCGAACTCTGCGGGCCTACCACGACAACGCAACGGCCGGCGGACTTCTTCAAATCGGCCTGCACGGCCTGCAGGAACTTCTGTGCGTCCGGATGGGAGACCGCGGCAGGACTTCCGCCGGTAAGTGCGGCCGCAAACGCATCGACGTCGCTGGGCTTGAGGCGAAGCGCATGGTCAGCCTTGTAGCCGGTGACCGACGGCATCGTCTCGACGACGTACATGCGATTCATCATCTTGCCGGGGTGGAAGCGGTGGCGTTCGGCGTAAGCCGCAGAGAGGGGCAGGAAACCCGGGAAGGCGATACCGCCGAGAAAATCGGCATCGAGCGAGAGGATGACATCAGCTTCCTCCAGCTTGTACTGCGTCCCTGTGGTATCACTTCCCGCACCTACAGGTTCGTACTGAACCAGCTTCGCTTGCGGGTACTTCGCCTGAAGCTGGTTCCACTGGGAAGCGAAGCTGGGCGAGGTGGTGACTTCACTCAGGAAGTAGAGGCCCTGACCGCCGGGCAGCTGATTGACCGCAGCGGAAAACTGCTGCTGAAAGTAGGGCCATTCCGCATTTTGACCACGGAAACGGACATGCTGGGAACGGTCTGGGTCGTACAGGTCGAGCAACGACGCCTGGCTAAAAGCGTCGGCCTTTCCCTTCCCTGCTGGATGTTCGGGATTGCCTTCAATCTTCACAGGGTGAAAGGCATCCGATTTCACGAGCACGGGGATGGCACCCGTGGGGAACGGGTGGGCGGTGGCGAAAAACATCGGGGTACCGAGGACGAGATCCTCGGGCTGCTTGATGTAAGGGTAGATTTTTTCGTCCGGCTGCTTAGTACACCCGGCTAGACCAGCAAGGGCAAAGCTCGCACCCATGACTTTCATGAAGCCGCGCCGCGAAACGGAGTTGACCCACTCGCCCCCGGATGCCTGACGAGGAAACTCTTCCTGCATGAGTTCCTGGAAGGCGGCGGTATCTGCCAGTTCGTCCAGATTCTTCCAGAAACGCTTGCCGGTCTTGCCGTCCAGCTTAGAACGAACCTCAGCCAAGGTCATTTTGCCTGAGGGCGTAATGCGGGTGACCAGTTGAGCGGGCTGAGGAGCCGGCGCAAGCTGCGCTTCCTTACTTTCGATCGATGTATTTACTTGTTCCATCGCCTGCCTGACTGTTGTGCGCTCGGAGTCAATCGTGGTTACCGGTGGCATGTTTCGCAGCTCGAGAGCTCGTTGGCCGAACGGATGTGGTACATCTGCACCAGGTACGTACCCAGCGCTTCCTGCGTGGTGAACTTGGTGTAATTGGTGGGCATGCGAATCACCGGGGTATCGGAGTACGTATCGCCGGAGCCTGCTCCGCGTGGGCTGCCCATGGTTCCGGACTGCGCCCTGGTCATCCCTTCGGGGCCGCCAGACCCAGCGCTGCGCATGTTTCCTATGCCTGGCTGCTCCTGCGAGCCGTTCAGACCGCCTTGCGTGGCGGGATTGGAAGTGGGCATCTGGAGCATGGCGACCTCTGGATTATGACCTCCGGGATCCTTGGTGGTGCAGGAAATGCCCTGCGCCGTAGGTCCGGGGATACCAGTCGTTGCGCACCAGACTGGATGATCGGAGGATGCGCCAGCCCAAGCCATGTTGTAGATTTCGCTGGTTGGCCGAAGATTCTTCACCGGATTGCGGTGGCAGTTCAGGCACCACTCCATCTGGAGAGAGTTTTGCATGTACATCAACGGCATCTGATCAACGCGACCGTGACAACTGGAGCAACCGAGCCCCTTGTTCACGTGGACCGAGTGGTTGAAGTAGACATAATCGGGAAGGTCGTGGACACGAATCCAAGGAATGGATTGACCACTGGCCCAGCTTGCGCGGACGGGCTCTAGCAACTGCGCGTTGGTCCAAATTTGCGAGTGGCAGTTGATGCACGTTTTGGTGGGAGGAATGCCGGCATAGAAGCTTTTCTCGACCGAGGTGTGGCAATACTGGCACTGGATCCCGAGGCCCATTACATGATGTTTGTGGCTGAACGGGACGGGCTGATCGGGCCGCTGACCCTGCCGGGTCACCCACGGCGAACGCTGTAGTTCATTGAGGGTGACACCCAAGACAATGATGATCAAACCCGTCAGCGCGAGGCTCGCGCGAATCAGCGCGTTCGAACTGCGGTCAAATACCTGCGCCATATGCCTGTATTCCTGCGTACGCTGCCAAAGAAGGCCCCTGCAGCGAAGGGTTAAGTTCTGTCAGTCTCCCAGGCCTACGAGCCGGGTCTTGCCGCCTCGAAACCGGTCGCGCGGAGACAATCTTTCGCGTCTTGCGCTCTGGAGAATTTGAGTATAGCAGCGCCATATGTCCCTATCGGACCACGGTAACCGCTGTTCGCGCAATCGCCGCAGGCTTCAAAAACGATTATCGATAGTAATTGAGGAGGTTTCGTTTGCCGGGAGATAAACAAGCCTAGTTCTTGCCATCGCGCAGTATCGTGAAGGGTAATGGCGTCCACATGAGTCCGACATCGGCGTACGAAAGTTGCAGGTCCTGGGCAATTCATTCACAGTCGAACCGAGGAGACAGGCCAAGGCCGGCTTTCGAGCTTAGCTTAACCGTCATGCAAGACTGAAGTGTCATGACTGCCATTGCTCGTCGCACGCATGCCGTTCCGTATGATGTTGGCCTTGCCTTGCGGGCATTGGGCGCTGCGGACCGGAAGCTTGGGCTACTAATCGATCGTGCGGGGCCCTTCACGTTGCGACTACCGGCGCAGCAGTCCCCGTTCGAGGCACTGCTCCGGGCGATTTTGTATCAGCAATTGCATGGGAAAGCGGCGGCGGCGATCCACGCCAAACTGCTGACGAGCTTCGAGCCTGTGTCGGGGTTGGGCAAGCATCCTTCTGCGGAGCATGTCTTGGGATGTCCGAACGAGCAGCTTCGAGCGGCGGGACTGTCGCACAACAAGGCGCTGGCGATACGGGATCTTGCGGCCAAGACGGTGGACGGCACGGTTCCGTCGCTGGGGCGGATCAGGCGCATGTCAGATGATGCGATTATCGAGCAGCTTACCCAGGTGCGTGGCGTGGGGCGATGGACGGTGGAGATGTTTCTGATGTTTCGCCTAGGCCGCCCGGATGTTCTTCCGGTTTCCGACTATGGGGTACGGAAAGGATTCGCACTGACGTTTCAGGGTTTGAAGCCGGAGCAGAAGGTAACGCTGGATTTATTGCCAAAGCCGGAGGTCATGGAGAAGAGGGCACGCCGGTGGGGACCGTGGCGATCGGTGGCGAGTTGGTATCTGTGGCGGGCGTGTGATCTGGCGGCAGGAAAACCGATCCAACCGCAGTAAGTGTTCGGTCGACGATGAACAAGGCTCCAGAACCTGGTCCCGGAGCCTGTTTCGGAGAGCGTTACTGTATGTCGCCGGCTTCGAGGTGAGACTCCAGGAAGTAGAGTTCCTCCTCGGCGTCGACTACGAGTTGCTTAAAGAAGTCCGCCGTGGGTTCATCTTTGAGTTCATCGATGGCGTCGGAGGCTTCCCGCAGTTCTTTGCAGTAGGTTCCGACGGCATTGGCAAGCGCCTCGACGTGCTCGGGACCGCTAAGCGCCTCGACGTTGTAGGGGGCCACCGGTGAGGCATCCGCGGCCATGCGCACGGTGCCGTTGGCTGTGCCGCCCAGCTGGGTGATCCGCTCGGCGATTGCATCGATGTGCTTGAAGATGACCTTCGCAGTCGCGTCGAACACGAGGTGAAGCTGATAAAAGTTAACGCCCTTTACGTTCCAGTGCGCGTATTTTGCCTGGGTATAGGTGTCGAGCGCTGCGGCCAGCTTTACGTTCATGATGGTGACGACGTTTTCTTTGACATCGTCCGGCAGCGCCACGCGATTCTTGTACATACGTTTAACGGTTTTTGGGGACATAGGGTTCTTCGATTCTTTGCTTTTCGCCATTTCCATCCTCTTCGTTGGAGTGCCGCATCAGGCACGATTCGTTGGGCCTTTACCGGGTTGGATGCAGACACCTACCCACACGCTCAAGGCTGGTTTTGCGATTCGCTCCGGGAGGGAGGGTTCCCGACCTATGAACAGGCCACGATAGACTGATTCTGGGATGAAAGCGTGACCTGGACAAGCGCATTTGGGAAGGGCAGTGGCTGGTTGTTGCAAAAGATCGTGAACGGTCTTGCGCTCTCGCGTATCTCTCCCAACACACTCACGTTCATCGGTTTATTGATCAACGTGGTTGCTGCTTTTTTCTTTGGGTATGCGCGGGCTGAGAACTACGTTCGGATGTTTCTTTATGCGGGTTTGGTGATTATTGGAGCTGGGCTGTTCGACATGGTGGACGGCCGCGTTGCGCGGCAGACCAACCAGGTTTCTGTGTTTGGCGCGTTTTTCGATTCCGTGCTGGACAGGTATTCCGACGTGGCGCTGTTTTTCGGTCTTCTGGTTTTCTATGCCCGGGGTAATCGCTATTTTTATGTCTGCCTGGTTGCTTTCGTAATGACTACGAGCCTGATGGTGAGCTATACGCGGGCCCGGGCTGAGGCCTTGATCGGCTCCTGCAAGGTCGGGTTCATGGAGCGACCGGAGCGGATCGTTTTGATCATCCTGGGCGCGCTGTTCCAGCGCTGGGACGCGATGCCCGCGGCGCTCTGGGTGCTGGCGGTTCTTTCTACGGTAACTGTGATCCACCGGATCCGCTTTACGTACAACGAGACAGAACGCCGCAAGTTGCTTGCGGCTTCTATCGCAGCCTAGCCCAAAGGGTTTAGGGGCGTCTGACGAACCAGGGCGATAACAGGCCGGCACGGTCACCTACGGGTTCTGATGGCGAGGGTTGGTTCCGAAGTTGCGCCCCAGAGATGCTTGTAGTGTTCACCACCACGGAGCAGATCGACCTTCTTGCAGTTTGCATCTGCCGCGAAGCGCACTGCTTCGTCGAGCAGCAGTGTACCTGGGCTGAGGCATGCGAAGTGCGCGGAGAAACCAATGAGGTAGAGGTAGAGTCGGCGCTCCCGAACAGAGGGCGGATCGAGGAGCCCGTAAAGTACACCGAGGGTTTGCTCATCCAGTGTTAGACAGAACATGCAGAGCAAGCCCGCTTGCAGAAGAAGGGGGAGGCTTGCGCGATGATGAGCGATGACGCGCGGATCGTGTAAAACGCTTATCTCACCACGGCCTGGCCAGCGCTCAGCGTGGAACCTAACTAGATCGTCGAAGGCGGCAAGGGCGTCCTGTGCGCTGATTGCGACATGACACTCCAGACGTCCTTTAGCCTGGGCGAGGCGGCGGTAGCGGCGAATATTGTTTCGAATCTTGGCTGGAGGTTCCGTATTGAGGTCCAGCGCGGAAGTTGGTTCAGCGGAAGAGAGGAGCAAGCCGGCCTCCGATGCGACGCGGGTCAGAGGGGAGCTTTCACGAAGCTGATCCAGGCTTTGTTGATCCCATCCGGACGTGGCACACGTCTGATTAAGGGCTTGCCGGGCGATCCAGTCGGCGCCCGCATGCCACAGGCCGTCGAGGTAGTCTGTGGTGCCGGCGCCCACAAAGAGAAGTTTGCGGATCGTGGCTGAGGGCTGCTGATCGCTCGCCGAGGGCTCCTGGTAGATATAGACCGGCAGAAAACCGACGAGGTCGCCGCCTTGCTTCAACCGCACGGTGAGTGCGTGCAGTTTACCCTCCGGGCCGAACTGCTCCCACCACGGGAGAAGCCACGCGGGGTGCTGGAACGGGGTTGCGTTGGGATCAGATCGCCACAACTCCCTCCACTCGGAAGAGAGCGCATACAGTTCCTCGCCCGAAATGATGTGCTCCAAGATTGTCTCCCTCGCAGCGATCCGATCTTTGACGGGCGTCGGTTCTGCGGAACAGGAGGCAGATGGGAGCGTTGCGGCAGAAGTTGCCAGTTCACGGAAAAGTGCGGCGTACGCATCCTGGGTGCGGCTCCACGGGAAGCGCTTCTCCGCTGCGGCTCGGCACAGCCTTCGGTCCAGTTCAGGAAGCCGGGCGATGGCTGCGGCCATTTGTTGGACTGCGTCCTCTCCTGGCCAAATAAGAAAGCCAGTTCGTCCGTGTTCCACAATTTCGGGTACGGCGCCGACGGCCGTTGCGATTACGGGAACGCCGTAGGAGAGAGCCTCCATGGCCACGAGGGAACTCGTCTCCGGGGCGGAGGATGGCAGAAGCAGGCAGGCCGCACGGCTGAGTAGGCGGGCCTTTTCGTTTCCTGAGACCCGTCCTAGAAACCTTGCGGAGACCTCGGTATGTAAAAACGGGATAGACGTCTGGTGGGCAGGGTCTCTGGAGGTCAGGCGCGGGGCAATCTCCTCCTCAAAGTATTGCTGGTGCTTTGCATAAGGGAATATGGCCCCCCCAAGCAAAGCTGGTATGCCCGCGAGGCGTGCGGCGTCCAGCCCGACGTGTAGATTTTTCTCCGGGCAGATCCGAGCGAGCATCAGGGCGTATCGACCTGCATCGCGGATGGACGCGGGATCGGGCAAGTCTACCCCGTTAGGAATGATATGGAGACGATCCTGTACTGCTGCAGGACAAGTACTGCGCTGGCTTTCAGAGACGCAGAGGAGGTGGTAGTTCGGTGCCAGGTTCCAGATCACGTCCGGGTACCAGGAGGGAGGAAGGTGCAATGTGACGAGTATTGGAACGTTGCCGGGAAGCGCGTAGCGGTGGAAATCAAAGCCGTGCATATGGACTAGAGCTATATCGTTCTCGGCGAAAGCGCGATCGAGGTTGTCCTGGTGAATTCGCTCGACTTCTGCACGGACCTGATCAGTGATTGGTCCGGGCGGTACCGCGGTCCCGTAGAGTCTGCCTGAAGTTTGCGAGTCTGCATGCGCTACAACGACCGAGCGGAAACCTAGTTGGCCCATTGCTTGTTCGAGCTGCGAGCAGAACACTTCCGCGCCGCCCACGGCTTTGGAGCCGATCTCCGCGTATGGAAAGGCGACGGTGAGGATTGTGGGATGGTCGTGCGTTATGGGTTGTCGGAGAGCAGGTATGGCGTTTGTACTGAGCATTTTGTAGTGAGGGCCAAGTTGGCGAAATGGCAACTGTATGAGTGTCTCAGAGATGTTCGGCAGCGATACCAGAGACGGCCGTCTGCGGGCAATTTCGAAGTACGCGGGCGAAGCGCGATCACTCCCACTTGACTGAAGGTCAGTGGTCCCGGGGTTTGAGGCTCATCGAGGCAGCCTCCTGTTGACGCGGAAGTCGTCGGTGTCGGGACAACCCCGACTGAACCGAAGGGTGATTCCTGGTAGAGACGACAACATGCGGGTGGGCGCATGCCCCAATTGGGTGATCGGCCAGAGGTTGGCGACTCGATTTAGGACCGCGCTGAAGAATTGACCTACATCCGCCGATAGAGCGTGGTAGCGCCGCCTCTCCTTCGAATCGTGAAATCACGTTCCGATCCAATCACGGCGCGGGAGATCTGACTTGGTCCGTAATGGTGAAGTATCGCAGAGCAACTTGCTGACACCGGGATCGTCCTTCGGACGCCTCTTCTGGAGCCTCGTTTGTCTCATCAGCCTGCTTGGTGTTCCTAAAAGGTCGCACGCCGGGACCTTTACCCCTTCCCAGATGACGTTTCCGGCGTTGGCGGTGGGACAGACATCGGCACCAACGCAAGTGACACTCACTGCAGGAACATCCGGAACCGCGACTGCCACTATTGTCGTGACTGAGGGCGTGACCACCGCCGGGCTGGCGGAGTTTGCGGTGGCAAACGGTGGAACGTGTGGCAGTAACGGGAGCTTGGTTGCGGGGCAAAGCTGCACGGTAACCATGACCTTCACGCCACGGTATCCGGGTGTTCGCCACGGGGCCGTCCTTCTGAAGACGTCTGGCGGCACGCTGTTGGCCAGTTCGCTGATTAGCGGAAAAGGGCAGGGCGGCCTTCCAGTGTTTGCTCCCGGCCAGATAGACACCATTGCCGGCGATGGTCAATGGTTCTACGAAGGAGACGGTGTGCCGGCTAGACAAGCACCGATCTATCTACCTTCTGGACTTATGGTTGATGGCGGAGGAAATCTGTATCTCGCGGACACCATCAACAACCGAATTCGCAGAGTGGACGCGGTTTCTCATGTGATCACGACGGTAGCGGGAAACGGGAACGCGGGATCGCAAGGCGACGGCGGGTTGGCCACAGCAGCTGAAGTTACGGGGCCTTCCGGCCTTGCGCTGGACGGTGCGGGCAACTTATACATTGCGGATTCCGGCAACAATGCAATCCGTCGAGTGGATGCTGTGAGCGGTCAGATCACGACGGTCGCAGGTACGCTTGGTCAAGCCGGATATACGGGCGATGGCGGGGCGGCAACTCTAGCAAAGCTGGATGCGCCTCAAGGCGTTGCGCTTACCGCCTCCGGAGACCTTGTGATAGCGGATACAACGAATGCCGCGATACGGGTTGTGACCATGGCTGATGGCCTGATCCAGACCGTTGCGGGAACGGGCACAGCGGGATACAACGGGGATGGCATTTCTGCCTTAGGTGCACAGCTTAACCAACCATCGAGCGTCGCGCTCCGGAGTGACGGCGCAATTGCAATCGCCGATCTCGGGAACAATCGGGTGCGCTTGATGATGGCCGGCTCCTCGATCAGCACCGTTGCGGGTAACGGGACGCTGGGCTACGCAGGGGATAATGGCCCAGCCGACCAGGCGGAACTTCAAGGTCCGGCGGCGGTGGCCTTCGACCCAGCTGGTGACCTTTTTATCGCAGACAGCGTGAACAATTGCATACGGTTTGTTTCCGGCTCACAACAGATGATCACGACGTTGTCGGGTATCCCCAGCGATGATCGCTTTGCAGGCGACGGGGGGCCTGAAAACCAAGCTCGGATGCATGGGCCTGATGGACTGTTTTTTGACGCTCAGGGCGACCTCTGGTTTTCTGACCGTTTCAACAACCGCGTACGCGAAGTTAGCGGCTCTTTGCTGACCATTGGACCCTACCCAACAATGAAAGTCGGCAAGACTTCGCAGCCGATTGCTGAAGCCATGTTCAATGCAGGAAACGAGTCCCTCCAATGGAATTCAGCTTTGTTACAGCAAGCCGGACTGAGTGGTTCCGATACGACTTGCGGCCAAGGCTCGCTCGCGCCGTCTATGTTCTGCACCATGGGCGTGGAGTTCGCGCCTACGAACGTCGGACCTAGCATCACTGGCGCAATCACCTGGAACTCCGACGTGGCGAATGTCACGCCGATCGACCAATTGTCTGGGCAGGTTCTCAGCGTGGAACCAACGAGTACCGCGATCACCTCAGGTGCCAATCCCGGGTTGCTGGGCAATGCGCTTACGCTTACCGCCACCATCATCAGCGATGACACGGGTCGGACCGGCACAGTCGATTTTTTCGAAGGTAGTCAGACCTGGTGCAGCAGCGTTCCGTTGGCTGCAAACGGCACCGCAATTTGCCAGATTGCGAGCTTGTCGCTAGGCATACACAACTTCCTCGCGAACTACTCGGGCGATAACAACAACGCGGCAAGCCTGTCGCCGGTGTTCGCGGAAACAACTAAGCAACAAGCGGCGCTGGCGTTGGGTGTTTCGACCAGTCCCGCAGTTGTCACCAGCACTGTCATGCTTACTGTGAATGCGGTTGACCCTGTCGGCGTTCCGAGTGGCACGGTTACTTTCTATGATGGGCAGAATTCGTTGTTCACAGTTGCCCTTGACTCGCACGGCTATGCGGGGTGGAGCACAAGCAGCCTCTCGGTTGGATCACATACACTGACCGCTCAGTACTCTGGTGACGGCTCGAATGTGGCAGTCACATCACCTGCAACAGCGCTCGAGATCAATCAAGCGAACACCACGATCGTGCTGACTTCTGCGAACAGCAACGCAACGGTCGGCACGAGCGTGACGCTACAAGCGAACGTAGTGAGCAGTAGCGGACCCACACCTACCGGCAGTGTCCAATTCTTTGATGGATTGACAAGCATGGGTTCCGGAGTGCTTAGCGGTAGTGGTTTCGCCTTCATCACAGTCGATGCCCTTGTGCCCGGGAACCACAATCTTCTCGCTGTTTATCACGGCGACGCTGATGATGCGACGAGCACATCCACACCAATCGTTCAAGTCATACAGCAAATTGGGACGGGCACCACGCTGAGCGTGGATGCCGAGCCGCTCTACGCCGGCGCCACGTTGCACCTAAAAGCTTTGACATCTCTCCTTCGTGGAGCAACGGCAAATGGGCCACTTACGGGGGTAATTACGTTCCATGAGGGCGGTTATGTGCTCGGAAGCGCTCCGCTGGACGCGAATGGTGGAGCCACGTTGCCGGTTGGAGTTTTGGGTGTAGGCACGCATGGCATTATCGCGAGTTTCAGCGGCAGCACGATCTATGCTGTTAGTGATTCAACTGTGCTTAACGAAACGGTACAGCAGACGCCGAGCATGACGTCTCTAAGCTCTACATCCTCGACCACTCTCAAGGCCAAACCTGCTTCTTTCAGCGTCGTTGTAACGAGCGCGACGGGGACACCTACCGGCACCGTGACTTTCAAAGACGGAGCAAATCTGCTTGGAACTTCTTCCCTGAATTCAAGTGGGCTTGCTTCGTTCTCCATTGATAGTCTCAGCGCTGGAGTTCATGCGATCACAGCTTTGTACAACGGAGATGCGAACTACCTCTCTTCCAGTTCTCCTGCTGTTCAGCAGACCGTTAGCCTGGCTCAGGCGACTCTTGTGTTGAGCGGACCTACTAACACCGTAGATGCTGGAACGGCGGCCGCTTTTTTGGCTTCACTCTCAACACCCGGAAGCGCGCCCACTGGAACAGTAATGCTGCTTGATGGCAGCACTGTTCTCGGTACTTCTGCGGTCCATGCTGCAGGTAACTACGTGTTCGCTACCTCTCAGCTTCTAGTTGGCGTCCACCGTGTAAGCGCAAGCTACAGCGGAGATGCGAACAATGCCGCTGCGCTCTCGCCTTCGCTCGTTGTCACTGTCGCGAAGGCGAAAACCCAAACTGGGTTGCTGTCCAGTGTAAATCCGCTTACGAAGGGAGAGGCGCCGACGTTGACGGCCACTGTGTCCAGCGACAGCCCGAACGAAAGCGGGTCAGTCACTTTCTATGACGGGATCGCCCTTCTTGGAACTGCTTCTCTTCAAGTCGACGGGACGGCGCAACTATCCCCCCAAAGTCTTGCCCTCGGTTTGCACAGCATCCAAGCGATCTACTCAGGCGACGACAATCACACGAGTTCAGCCTCGGTTGCGGTACCCGAGCTTGTGGTTCAGAACTCCTACTTATCTGTTTCCTCCAGCGTCAATCCATCAATCAGCGGAAGTAACGTCATCTTCTCGGCTCAGGTTCAAGGATCGCCAACACCGACGGGCAACGTGACCATGCGTGACAACGGCGTTCTCGTAGGAATCGTGGCCCTAGGTCCGGGAGGATTTGCGGTTTTTGGGACACCGTCTCTTTCGGTCGGCACACACACGATCAACTTTATCTACGGGGGAGATAACAATTTTTCAGTTGCCAGCGCTGACCTTACCCAGAGTGTTATGCTCGCGAGCACCCAGACCATCTTGACGGCAAGCGCGAACCCTGGAACTTACGGTCAAGCGCTAACTCTAGCAGCGGCGGTGACTAGCAACGGAGGCGCAGCAACGGGCACGATGAGCTTCAGCGATGGTGGCGCGGTTCTTGGATCTGCGCAGCTTGGAGCGAACGGCTATGCTGCACTGACACTATCGAATCTTTCACCCGGCCCACACAGCTTGGTCGCAAACTATCTGGGTGACGGTAAAGCCATCTCGTCCTCTTCGACGCCGCTTGCCATATCGGTGAAGCAGGTGACATCGCTTCGGGTCTCCTCAGATTCGAACCCGGGACTCACTTTGAGCCCCATTACTCTTACGGCGGCGGTTTTGAATCCGGGTGCAGCGTTAGCAAGCGGCACGATTACCTTCAACGATGGAGCCAACGTTCTTGGTAGCGTACCGGTCAACAGCGCGGGGTTTGCTGCACTGACTCTCCAGGGCTTAAAAGCTGGGATGCATGCGATCCTGGCGACCTACGCGGGTGACGACGCGAATTTCGGCAGCCAGTCCGGGGTATTCCGCCAGGCCGTCCAACTCCGGAGCACCACGACTACGGTTACGGGCACCCCCACTGACGCCAGCAATCCTCAGCAGATCACCCTCATTGCCGTAGTGCACGGGAACGGATATCAGTCACCAAGCGGCGTGGTGAACTTCACAAGCGGGTCCGTCAACCTGGGCACTGCGCCGGTGGATGGTACGGGGGTAGCGAGTATCACAATCATCTTTGAGGTACCGACCCAGCAAGTCGTGTCTAGCTATATGGGTGACGATGCTTATGCGGCGTCGCAGTCAAGCAGCACTGCTATTAGCGCGGGATCACCAGCGCAGTTCACACTTGGTGTCAACACGCCAGTCATTACCCTCATAAGCCATCAACACCTGACGGTGTCGGTCAATCTAGCCTCCATCAAGGGCTACTCAGATACGATCGCCTTAGGGTGTATTGGACTCCCATTTGCAGCGACCTGCACCTTCACAGACACGCAACTGAAGCTAAAGCCGAATGGATCGGCGACCACGTCGCTTATCCTCGACACTGGAGACCCACTGGGTGCTGGATCGAGCACCTCGGCTGCGCTGGAGAGGCGAAGGATGACGCTGTACTGTTTGCTTCCGGCTGGTCTAGCATTAGGGAGTTTGCTCCGTAGATCACGACGGAAGCAACTCTCGTTCCTTCTGGTTCTCTTGTTTGGTTTTTTGCTTTCGACGGCACTCTCGGGGTGTGGAGGCCTGCAGATGAGCGGTACTCCGCCTGGCACTTATAGCTTCAGGGTTATTGGGACGGGGCAAGGATCGAACATCACTGAAGCACAGACTGTCTCGCTTGTGGTGACGCAGTGAAGACTCTTTCGCAGGCGCTCATCCTCTTGGCCCTGGTGCTGTGGCTTCCGCTCGGGCATGCTCAAGCCGTCGCAGCAGCTTCTAGTCCGGGGAGCAACATCGTTGTTGGAGGCGGGTTCTCCGCTTTCAACACCGACTACGGAGCCAATCGAATCGCCGGTGGTTTTCTATTTGTTGATGCTCATCCTCACTGGCGTGTAGGCTTTGAGGGTGAAGGCCGTTTTCTTCACTTACACGCGTTTGAGCAGGTTACAGAGGCGAGCTACCTTGGCGGTCTTCACGTGGCGTTGCTGCCGCGAGCCACGCGCTTCTCCCCATACGCCAAGTTCCTTGTGGGTGCGGGTGAAATCACACTTCCGTTCCGCTACGCTCATGGGGGATTTTTAACTTACGCTCCAGGAGCTGGCGTCGACATCGCCTTGAACGAACGCATCAGCCTACGCGCCATCGATATTGAGTACCAGCACTGGCCAGAGTTTACATATGGTGCGCTCAATCCATATGGTTTGAGCACAGGCATGAGTGTTCGTCTGAATAGAGTCTCGCGTTTTCCGAAAGCGAGTCGCTATCGCTACTAAGGTAGAGATCACTCAGCGAGTACGTCAGAGCTCTCGATCTCATCGACGGCGATTTTCAGAGCAAACCCGAGTTTGCGGAAGCCTTCTCGCCAGTCATGATGCCATGCACGACTTTCCGATCTACGCATCAGTTGACTCCAGATGTTCTGCGCCTGCCAAAGATTAGTGGGTCCAGGCAACATACGGAGGCCTTCCGCAACGGCTAGGGTTTCGATCATCACCTTCATCTTCTGGGTCGGTTCACTTGCTTCCAGAGCCATCATTGCCCGCTTCATACGACCATCTGCCGTGAAACTAAGCATTGGTAGGTCCAGGACTACGTTATCCATTTCAGCGCGGCGAAGCAGTCTGGCAACCTCCGCGGAGACGTAGTTTTCTGCCTCCAATGCCCGACGTAAACTCGCGTTAATGGCGAACCCTGCTGTTAGAGCAAGCGCGGGTGGCGTAGGGAAGTTTGATTCTTCCAGAAAGTGAAGCAGCGTCGCATGCTCCTCATAGATCCGAATCAGCGAATCTTCTAGATCGGTAAGTGTGTCATTTAGGATTGTTTTCAAAATTCTCTGCTGCTCGTCAGCGAATAATGATGGCAATGAGTACCGTCGATCGCCGAAGGTACTGTCCATGAGTTGGAAAACTTCCGGCAGGTTGGAGCGGCGGACGGCAGTGGGCGCCTTTTCCTTGAATTCCTTCCAAGTAGTTTCCTTCAGATCCGGAAAGCACTTCACGGCTGCAGACAGGTTCTGGTCGCCAAGATGCAGGACAGCGAAGCCTACATCTTGTGTCTCTTCGGTGATGCGCGATCGCAGGCGTGCACGACCTATGCCGACCCGCCCTCGTCCGCTTGTGAGGACGTCGTAGGCCTGTTCTTCTACGTCGTAACAGAAGATACTCCCTACGTTTGATGACGAGCGAAACATCGATGCGATTGCATGATGCGCACCGACACTCTCAAGGTCAATGCGAGCGCCGGCAACATGTTGCAGATAAACCTGGGCGCCGTCCCCCACTTCGGGGATATTGCTTTTCGCCTGGGCAAGAAACGCGAGGAACTCTGCTTCCAAGCCAATTCCGTCAGAACCGAAAAGTCTCGCGGCCAGTTGCAGTACTCTGCCAGCATAGGCAATGATCTGCACCGTTTCTATACCGGAGATTTCGTCAAAGAACCATCCGCAACTGGTGTACATAAGCTGGCTGTAGCGCTCGAGTTCGAGAAGTTCCAAGACGCTGACACGTTCAGACTGACTTAGGAGATGGGTTGTATGCTCGCCGAAGAAACGATCAACATTTTGCCGGCTCCGATCGAGGATTACAGTGATATAAGCATCGCGGGCGGCCCAGAAGTCCTTCAGCAACGGCGCAGCGAGTTGGACGGCAAGTAAGGATGTGCGATCCCGCAGAAAATCCAACGCGGCTCGCAGGGGTCCACGCCAAGTCTGGTTCCATCCAGGCTTTCCGCCATTACAGCCGCAGTCCGACCGCCATCGCTCCACACCATGGAAACAACTCCACGAAGAGTTTTCGACGACCTCGGCTTCCCAAGTAGGAGGAAAAGCCGCGAGGTATTCTCCGTAATTGGTCACACGAGCAAGACGTTTGTCTTCGATCCACTGGAGGGCATAGCTCAAGGCCATTTCGCCGTGCCGGTGATGATGCCCATAGCTCTCGCCGTCGGTGGCAACGTGAGCGAGTTGGGCACGAGAAGAGCCACTGGCAGTGTTCTCCTCCTGGAATGAGGTCAATAGCCGCCTGGCAAACGTTTCACCTGAGTTGAGCAAACCTTCAAAGGCGATGGCGCGGGAGGTCGGTCCGTCGTAGAAGAAGACCGAAATGGAACGCCCCTCGTCGAGCGCAACGACGTACGGCTGGGTGGGATCAACGGACGCGTCGAAGGTTTCCCGCCAAGCTTGGATGGGGTGCTGCTCGAGAGAAGGCGAAGCCACTCCAGTGCCTTCAGACTCGAGACCGTCGCCTACTTGAGTGGCTGCCGGGACAGGGCGCACGCGGGCGCATTGGTTCGGGGCCAGGATAGTGAATTTAATTCCTTCCTGGGCCATAAGATCAAGCACTGCACGAGACACAGCGGTTTCCGCGAGCCACATGCCTTCCGGCTTGCGTCCGAAACGGTGCTCAAAGTCAGCGATTCCCCAGCGGATCTGAGTCTGTGCGTCTCGTCTCGACGCTAGGGGCATGATGATGTGGTTGTAAACCTGTGCCAATGCGGAGCCATGGCCGCCGAAACGTTGTGCGCTCCTCTTGTCTGCGTCCAGGATGGCGGTATAGGTGCGATTTGCAGATTCCTGCAGCCAGCTGAGTAGTGTAGGGCCAAAGTTGTAGCTCATCTGTGCGTAATTGTTGAGGATGCGCGTGATCTGGCCCTGATCGTTAGTGATACGCGACGCACTGTTGGGCGCGTAGCACTCAGCGGTAATCCGTTCATTCCAATCATGGAACGGGCTTGCGGAGCTCTGGACCCCTACGGTCTCGAGCCATGGATTTTCACGGGGAGGCTGATAGAAATGTCCATGCACACAGACGAAGCGTTGAACTCCTGAAAACGGTTCAGCGCTGGAGGCGTCTGCTCTCGTATGTTCGGTTGCCGACGACATCCTTCCATGGTACTTGGAGCGGGTGCCTTCCCACTGACTCGACTGTGTTAGAGCGAGACTCCCTTCTGGGCATGGGTTTACAACGTGATGGGCACGGCGCTTGGGTTGGCGGCACGAACGCGGGTATCGGCGTAGGAAACGGCAGCGATGGTGATCCAGTAGGCGGCAATCGCGCCAAAGGTGAAGAAGCGGCCGAGTAAGAGCTTGCCCGCGACCGTCTCGCGGAAGCGATCCAAAGGAGGCCAGTACAGGAGCTTTGTGAGTTCGACCGCGAGAGCAAGGAGGGCAGAAAGGGCGCCCAGCCGGACCGATGGCCATTGCGGCTGCAGGCTTGCTACAGTCCAGTACACTGCGATCGCCCACAGCGCGGATCCGCCGTATTTGTAAGCAAAGGGAGGAAGGTGGAGTGGTGCGAGTCTCCATAGGAGACCGAGAGGGATAGTGGTTGTCAAAAGGGCTAAACAGGCGGTACGACGAGCTACGACGATGCGGAAAGATGACGGCCTGGGGTGACTCATCTTCAACGGGCAGGTCTTTCGTTAACCAAGATCTCTGGCGAATTTATGGCGGCGGCCATCAGCGAAGGCAGGTGGTGGACGACGCAACACTGCGATTACTGGGTGGTGCGAGGAGTCGGGGAAGGTGGCTCTGCGCGTGTGAAGGTGTAGCGGTGGCGAAACACAAATGGATCTGAGGAGCCACTGGCGTGGACTTCTTCGAGCCAGGAAAGGAGATTGCGGCGGAGTGTACAGACGGTGCGGATCTCAGCGGGACTCTTATTGTCTCGGCTGAAACCCTCGAGGGTGAGGACGCCTAAGCCGCCTTTTAATTGTTCCAGGCCGGTGATCGTCAAGGTCTGTGTTGTTCCGTCACTACTCAAGATTTTGTAGCTTTTCGCTCTTGTGTTCAGAACCAGAACGCTATGTTCTGACACTGTCTTGGAGGGTCCGTCATCATAGGTGTACTCCAGGCGAGACCATCAGGAGCTCGACTAACAATCAACCAGGTTGGAAGTTCCACACGTTTTAAGGAAGTTGCGGGCTCGCTGTAATCGCGGTATTCGAGAACGCCGGTCCATCGTCCCAGCAAGGCGCCGGTGATAGCTGCTTGGGCGTCAGGAGCGGCGGCAACCGGCGGCAGGGCGGCCTGTGGCCAGAGGAGCGGGGCGTTAAGGATCAGGACAAGAGCAAACATGCGCACGCAGAGTCGCAAAAGGATGATTCCAGAGGGCCCGCGGTTTCGACGCTCACGCAACGGGTGAATCGTGGATGGTGGTCAGTTTTAGGACTTCAAGTTCCCGCTTGCCGTTGGGTGTGGTCACGACGGCGGTGTCGCCGACTTCTTTACCAATCAGAGCGCGGCCGATAGGGGAGGTTGTGGAGATGAGACCTTTCACTACATCGGACTCTTCGCTGGTAACAAGTTTATAGGTGAGTTCCTGGTCCTTGTCTGTATCGAGGACAACGATTGTGGAGCCGAAGCCGACCTTGTTGTGGGGAATGTTGGCCATGTTGACAAGGGACAATTCGGCCATCCGGCGCTTCAGTTGGCCGAGGCGGGCATTGACAAATTGCTGCCTCTGCTTGGCCATATGGTACTCGGCATTTTCGGAAAGATCTCCGAGAGCCACGGCCTTCTTGATCTCGGCGGGGAGTTCGGTGGTGAGTTCGTGCTCGAGTTGCCGGATTTGCTCGTCGAGAGCTTTCTTGATGTCCTGCATGGGCGGGCTCTGCTGTAAGCAGCTCTCCTTTGACTGTACTTGGGACTACGGGTGTGACTGGAATGCACAGACGTATGAAGAGCTTGCGCGAGCACGACGTCTGTTTCAAACGCTGATTATAGCGGGTGGCGACGGGTGTGGGCCTTCTATAACGGTTTCTCGGATGACGCTCAGCACACGAGATTTCGATTTGGCGAACCCAGTCTGACACAGAGAGAGAGATCAACTAGTGGGTTTCCAGATCGTCCTCCGGGTCTGGAAGAAGACTTGGGCCGTTTTGCCGACTCAAAAACGCTTCGAGCAGCAACGTAGCGGCTGCCTGATCGATGAAGGCCTTCTGTGCGACGCGGGCCGCAGGACCTCCCCTAGAACGGTGTGCGTCCAGGATGGAATGAGCCTCATGGGTGGTGAGCCGCTCGTCGAGTGTGTGGTGGGCCAGTGTTGGGAATTCGACAATAAGTGCCTGGGCGAATGCGCGGGCTTTTAATGTCTGGGGACTGGTGGATCCGTTGGCGTTCAATGGATCACCGACCACAAGCGTTTCCACATTATGTCGGCGTATGAAGCGTCCGATGCTCTTCAGATCGGCCCGGAGGGTGGTGCGATGGAGGGTGAAGAGAGGTTGGGCGGTGAGGTTAAGAGCATCCGTGATGGCCAGACCGATGCGCCGATCACCTACGTCAAGAGCGAGCGTTCGACCAACGGACATGCTGGTAGTGTATTTGCCGGCGATGGGTTCGCTTCAGGCCTTCGTCCCTGACGCGTTGAGAGTATCAAGGAATGTCAACGAGGGTTTTAGACTCGAGAAGGAGCCTTTCACTTGCGTCTCGTTAAGTTGTTGATCGTGTTCGTTCCTGTACTGCTGTTGTGTCTCGTCTATGTTGTTCTAGCGCCATATGGGCCTGAGCGCGAGACCTTCGTTGACATTCCTGTTCACTCCGGAAGGTTTGGCATCGCGGTTGATCTAGAGAGAAGCGGCGTGATCCGCAGTCGTTGGATTTTTGCGCTGCTGCGCGAGTTGCCGGGGGGATCATTGAAGGCGGGAGAGTATCGGTTCGACCATCGGGCATCCATGCTCGAGGTCTATCGCCGGTTGCAGCGGGGGGATGTTTTCACGGTTGCCGTGGTGATCCCGGAGGGGTTCAATCTGGTCGACGTTGCGCAGGCCGTAGAAGCCGCTGGACTGATGCCTCAACAGACCTTCCTGGAGGCAGCGAGGAAGGAGACGAGTCTGGTCCGCCGTTGGAGTCCGAGCGCGACCTCGGTAGAAGGTTACCTTTTTCCAGATACCTACCGCTTCAGCCGTCATGCCACCCCGGAGTTGATGCTGGCTACTATGACTCGCCGGTTCGGGCAAATGGCGCTGCGTCTTGGGCTTACAGGAGTGGAGGTGCCACGTGTGGTGACGATGGCATCGCTGGTCGAACGCGAGGTACATGCCGACGCAGAACGTCCCGTGGTTGCGGGAGTCTTCGAGAACAGACTGCGCTTAGGTATGCCCTTACAGACCGATCCTTCGGTCGCGTACGGCTCGATGTTACGTGGCACATGGACGGGAGTAATTCACCAGAGCGAACTGCGGAGCGATTCCGCATACAACACTTACGTGCACACTGGCTTACCTCCGGGACCAATTTGCAACCCTGGCCGCGCTGCGCTGGAAGCCGCGCTTCACCCGGCAGCGACAGACTTTCTTTATTTTGTGGCGAACGCGGACGGTTCAACGCATTTCGCCAGAAACCTGCGTGAACACAACGCCAACGTCGTGGAATACAGAAGACTGTCCGGTGATGCTGCGAGTTCCCGTTCCACGGGAAATCACTAGCGGCTCACGGTCTTGGAGACAAAGGCAGTCTTCTTCAGGCGACCAGCATTATGCTCCGTTAAATGAAATAGACGCAAGCGAATACAGGGCGAAAGCCTGCGTATAGAATCCTCCATTTTGAGTCTAAGTTCTGAATTTGCAATGGTTTTCTGGTGTTATTCGATGTGGAAAAAAGTTTGTTGACTCGCTCTTTGGGCCTAGTTATAAACGCTACCTAGACCTAACCCAAAGGAGGAGAAGGAGTTAACACTTTGAGGGAAGCATGGCGCGACCTTTGGGTGAGTACCGAAAAGAGTTCTTGCTGAATAAGAGAGAACGCAACAGAGGTTCTTTGCTCGACATTGCTTAGAAGAAACAGGCACTGATCAGGGTAACTGGCTGGAACTGGAGATTGAGCGTGAACCAGGGAGAATATGAAGGCTTTGAAATTGGAGTTGAAGATATGCGAGGGGTGCGGAGTCTTGTGGATCCGGCCGCTTGTGAGTGGGGTGTACTGCAGACAGTGCACGTCGATATTGGCGGAGTTTCCGAGTCCACACAGCCGAAAGCGACCGGGAAGACCGAGGACGGTACGAGAAGTGGCGTTCGCAGCAGGCGTTCGCTCCTAGCCGTGGTACATCAAGCAACACCAAACCCAACGCAGAGCAGTTCAAGGGGATGCAGAATGATGCAGCAGAGCAGACTTTCGGTTATGTCAGGCCGTACACCTCTCAGGGGTGTACTTAGCACGCTTCAGGCGTCTGAAGAGGTACGCGAAGCGACAACAGGGCGGGTAGTGACCCTTCCGCAAGTATGGGCGGTCGCCGCACCCCGACTGGTGCGCGAGGTAAGTGCGGAGAAGGTCCCCGGGGCGAAGAAAGAGCTCACAAATCAGAATGCGAAGGGGCGAACTGTACCCCTAAAAGAGTTGGCGTTCTACCGGAAGTACACGGAACGTTTGCTGGAGCGCTACGTGCAGATGTCGATGGAGGCGGGGCGGGTGTCGTCGATGATGGGGCACGAAGTGATTGGAGGCAAAGCGAGCAGCTACCGGATCCATGGTTTCGATGATGCGGTTATATTCCGTCTAGATGTGGAGAAGTGCCTGGAGCACCTGAGTTCCAGGGAGAGGGAGGTCGTGCGGCGGGTTGCGATGCAGGAATATACGCAAACAGAAGCTGCGGAGCTGATGGGTGTGAGCCTAAGGACGGTAGTTAACCGGTATGGGCGAGCTCTGGACCGGCTTACCGAGATACTGTTGCGCACTCGGCTGTTGGATCCGATACGGGCCTGCCAGGCGGCCTCCCGTGCGAGGGCGCGATAGGTTCGGGCGTGCGCGGATCATCTACCGTTTTGAGTCGCGTACGATCATGGCGCCGGTTGGTAATTCTAAGGAACAGTAAGAGGGCTGATGATTCCGAGAGGGTTTCAGCCCCTTCTCTTTTTGGGGGGGCAATGAAGGATGGAGTTTTTGAGGCTCCGCAGGCATGCAGACGGACACCTGCGCGCGAGCGGCCCCACGGTGATGACGAGAGGCTACTTCGGCCGTCCCAATGCCGAAGTTATCTACGGCGCGAACTGGCTGAGCAATTACCGGGAGTTGTGAAAGCGCTCGTGGAGAGCGCGAAGACGGGGAGCTACCAGCACGTGAAGCTGATGACGGATTTGCTGGAGGTTCGCTCGGGAGAGACTGAGAAGAGGAAGAGGTAGGGCCCCGGACCTCTGACGCGCGTGTTGCAGGAACTGGAGCGGAGGGATGCGGAGAGGACGCAACAAGCATTTGGGAGCGATTGACGATGTGCGGGTGAGTTACGGACGGCGCTGGGCGCGTTAGGCCGATATACTAAGAGACTGTCTATGAAGAGTCGGCGATGGTGTGCGGGCCTGGTTGCGCTTGTGGGGGTATCCGGGTTGAGCGGTTGCTTCAGCAGTGTGCGCCGCGTGCAGAAGGTGGACCTTCAGGCTCCGGGCACCTACAAGACAGCGTCCGTAGAGGAGCTGGAGAGAACGATATCGACGCGGGATGCGGCGATCAAGACGCTTCAGGCTTCCGTCATCGTGACGGCAACAACGGGCGGCGAACGGACGGGAGAGGAGAAGACGTATACATCATTTCGCGGGTATATCTTTCTGAACAAGCCTCTGGATCTTCGGGTCATTCTACAGTTGCCGTTCGTAGGCTCGAAAGCAATGGATATGGTGAGCGATGGAAAGACTTTCACGCTGGTCATTCCCCCTAAGAGCACGGCGTACCTGGGCACCAACGCGGTGACAAAGCCATCGACGAACGGTTTGGAGAATCTCCGGCCTGCGGTTTTCCTCGATTCGTTGCTGGTGCCTGCTGTTTCAGAGGACGAGTGGGTGACCTTGACGGAGTCAACGCGGATCGTACAGCCGGCGAAAGGGCGCAGGTCTGCGGTGGAAGAACCGGACTACGATCTTGAGGTGCTGAAGATCGCGAAGGGCAAGGTGCTGCGCAGGGCACGGGTGGTGCATTTTAGCCGGGTTACGCTGCTGCCGTTCGAGCAGGATGTGTATGACAGCGAGGGGCAGCCAGTAACGCGGGCGCTCTATGAGAATTATCAACCTGCGGCGAACGGCGAACTAGAGCCGCGGAAAATCACGATCAGTCGCCCGTTAGACCAATACTCGCTGGTGGTCGATGTGACGAAACTAACGCTGAATCCGGCATTCGAAACGGATCAATTTGAGGCACCAAAGATCCCTGCGACTTTCAAAGTTGTGCGAATGCAGTAGAGGTGCGACTGGCCTGCTTGCCGGGACATTTCAGGCAATCATAGAGGGATTGAGAGTTGTGGCGCTAGCTAGTTAGCGAGACCTGCGCGATGAGCGTGGATTCCGACCTCACGATTGATGTCAAGAGCGAGGGCGAGGGCACTGCGAGCAGCCTGGGCGGTGACGCGGGGCGGCGTTCTGGTCGCGATTGCATGGAGGAAGTCTTCTAATTCGAGCCGGAGGGGTTCCACTCGGGGAAGATTGAGTTTCTCGAAAGTGAGGCCTGGGGAGGGGTGTTGTTGCGCTGCAAGAGGAGAGGCGTAAGCGTTCTGCATGGTGGCGAGGGTGTTTCTGACGATTGCGGTCTCTGCGGCCATTGACGCGGCAAGTGTGGGGTCGACGTTGATGGTGAGGAGTTCCTGGCGAGCGTAGTCGAGCGAGAGATATTGCGCTGGCTGGAAAAGGCGGAGTTTCCGGACCTGCTCAGTAGAGATGCGGCTGGCGGTGAGGTTTGCGACTGCTCCGGTCTGGAACTCGAGACGAACGTTGGCGATGTCGACTTTGCGAGAGAGGACGGGCAGGCCTACGGCGCGAACTTCGGTGACGGGTGAGTCTGCCATCGTGAGCAGGATGTCAAGGTCGTGAATCATCAGGTCGAGAACGACGTCGACGTCGAGGGACCGCGGGGTGAAGACACTAAGGCGGTGAGCCTCAAAGAACATGGGGCGGGTAAGGCGGGGAAGAGCGGCGATCACGGCGGGATTGAACCGCTCAAGGTGGCCAGCGGCGAGGATACGAGATCGGGACAAGGCCAAGGCGATAAGCTTGTCGGCTTCGGCGAGGGTGACGGTGAGAGGTTTTTCAATTAGGACATCAAGGTTGGCTTCGAGAAGTTGGCTGGCGACAGTGGCGTGGTGGAGGGTGGGAACGGCGACGGTAGCGGCGGTGAGATTCAGGTCGGCGGCGAGCAGTTCGCCGACGGTGGAGAAGGTTGGAATGCTGTAACGGGTGGCCGCCTCTGTTCGGCTGAGGGGATTCGGATCCACGGCGGCAGCGAGGAGGATGGAGTGTTGTTGAGGTGTCTGAGTTGCTTGGGATTGCTGGAGATCGTGCAGGACGCGAAGATGATTGCGGCCAAAGGCGCCAGCGCCTATGACCGCGATGCGAAGGAGGGTAGGCACGCTTTACTTCTTGGGGGCCGCGGGAGTGGGCGTTTCAACGGCGAGGCGGCAGCGGGCATAGAGGTCAAGGAGTTGGGTAACCTGGTCGTCGGTCTTGGCGGGTGACTGGACACCGAAGCCGGGGGTGGTGGAGGTGGCAGCACCTTTAAGGTTAGTGTGGGCGGCGACGAATTTAAGAAGGTCGAGGGCAATGTCTTCGGAGCGGCGGAGTGTGGGAGTGTTGCTGTTGTCCATGGTGATGTGATGGTAGCGGGAACGTAAGGGCTGACGCAAAGTTGAAGCGTTGTTTGTTCAAGAGGTCATGCGGGATCCAGGCGTGTGAATCCTTCGCGGGAAAGGCTGAGTACGCGAAAACGCCAGTGGTTTTTGGACTGGCGCTTTTCTTTACGAGATTTGCGTACTATTTCGCCGAAGTAGGTAGGATTGAATTATTGCTAGGAAAGCAGCGAAGTTTCAGTTACTGGTCAAGCGCAAAGGGATACAGCAGGCGTTGCGCCTGCGTGAACTTACGGCCGAGATCGAAGGCGGCCGTGGCGGGATCGTATGCGATCTCAAGCGTGTCGATGGTGGGCCGGGAGAGTTGGGATAATGCGGTACGGACTACGCCCCAGTCGATTCCCTGCCCCGTAAGGGCTTGGTTGGGCCAAAGATGCTCATCGCGGCTCCCACTGTTGTCGTGGATGTGAAGTTCTACCAAGCGGTCGGCGAAGATCGCGAAGGCTTCGGGCAGGGCGTCTTTCAGGGCGGTATCGCCCCATTGTTCGCGGAGCCTTTCACGGGAAGCGCGATCATAGCCGGTTTGGTCAGGTTGTATGGGTTGTGCGAGATGGGCGTGGCCCGTGTCTAGGCAGAATCCAACTGTGCCAAAGTGACCGACACGAGTGATCTCGACGAGGTGCGCGGGGCTTGCAAGATCGTTTGGGATGTTCTCCAGAAGGAGTTGAACCCCAAGCGGGGTAGCGAACGCCTTGAGGTGTTCGATAGCGGTCAGTGACAGATCGAGGGTCTCTGTAGACCAGCGGTCGTCTTTCAGACCAAGATGGAGGACGCAGGAGCGGAAGGGGATCTGCTCGGCGGCTTCGAAGGCACGCTTGACTTCGTCCATGGCGACGATGCGTTCGGACTTGGTCCGTGAGATGAGGTTGAGAGTTGGCTGGGTGTGGCGTGACCAGTCGGTCTCTTCCGCTTCAGTAAAGATAGGCATGTGCATGGTGGGGACGACCGGGTTGGCGCGAAACCAGTTGGCAATCTCGCGGACGGCATTCCGTTGGGTGTAGTCGAAATGGTGGCGGGAGGCGAAGACCTCGATGGCGGCCGCGCCCGCGTGTTGGAAAGCGTCGAGGTGGCCAGGGTTGAGGCGTTCGGGGAGGACGATTTGAGTGGAGATGCCGAGGGGCATGATGTTTACGGTAGCGCATATGGTGATGTGTATTGACGAGTGATCCCTGCTTTTCTCGGCTTTGCGAGAGTTCTTGATCGCTGGCGGGTGGGACCTCACACAAAAGATTTGTCGGTGGACAACGCCGGAACGTCAGCAGGGTGGTTGATTTGATGGAGGAAAGAATGCGGCAAATTGGGCGAGGATGGGTGCTGGTTGGTGTGCTGATGGCGGTTGTAGTTACTCAGCCGACATACAGCCAGGTGGCATTGACTGCCGTGGCGGATACGGTTTATACCGCGAGCGGAGCGGCGGCGCAGGGCACGGTTCTGGTAAGTTGGAGCGCGTTTACGACGGCTGCGGGGAACGCCGTAGCGGCGGGGCAGACCTCGGCGATCCTAGGCGCGAACGGGGCGTTGTCTCTTTCACTGGCACCCAACGAGGGAGCGACACCGACCGGTTCTTACTACACAGCGGTTTTTCACCTGAGTGATGGCACGACAAGCCGGCAGTACTGGGTGGTGCCGGCGGGGGGTGGGCCGGTAAAGCTAGCGTCTATTGAGAATCAGCTACTGCCGACGAGCGTGGCGATGCAGACAGTAAGTAAGGCCTATGTGGATCACGCCATTGCGGCGGCGGTAGTGACAGGGGCAGCGTCTTCGGTCACGACAGGGTCCGCGTATGTTCAGAAAAGCGGCGATACGATGACCGGAGCGCTTCTGCTGCCCGGTGATCCTGTAAGCGCACAGCAGGCCGCGGATAAGCATTATGTGGACGTAAACATAGCGGCGCTGGGCGGGGGGTCGGCGATGAAGGTGAGCACGCTCCCGAGCGCGACACAGACGGTTGTGCAACCGGCGGGAACGCAGCTAGAAGTCAACGCACTGAACGGTGTGCTAGATGCTACTGGATGGCTGACAGGCAATGGAAGCAACGGTTTCAGTAATGCGCTGGCAAGTTCGAACTGCACGAGCGGATGCGAGGTCGTTGCGAGCGAGGGGTATCCGGGAGGTGAAGGCGCACCGGCGGCGGGCCTGCCTTCGGGGACGCGCATTGTGGATGAGCGAGGAGGTTCTGACATCGAGATATTTGAGAATCCGTTGCCGGCGGGTGGTGCGTCGCTGATTTCAAAATCTGTGACCCAGATCACGACTATGTCCGCTCAGCAGGCTTATGCGACGCGGCCGAGCACGGGCGAGAACAGCACGGTGATGACGCTCGTACAAAATGCGCCCACAGGCGGTTCGAACCAGTTCCCGGCAGATGCTGAGTTTCCCCCTTACAACAAGAACAACTACGGCGTGCTGCAGATGTTTGGGAACTACAACACTCAGGGCCAGCATGTACAGGCAGGCAACGTCGTGAATTGCTATTCGGTGGGCGATTGCCTGGCGGGCGGCCAATTTATCACCACCTCAGGTGGTTACAGGGATGAGGCCGATGAGGGAACGCATCCCTTCGACCTTCAGATCATGGAAGATTCGCGTGTTTTTCAGGGCACCTGCGGTTCCGGATGTTCCCTTGGCGCGACAAGGCTGACCGTTAATCCAACGGCTGGAGGGGGAACGCAAGGCGACGGGCGTTTCCTGATAGACAAGAGCCCGAGCAAGGTAATCACGACCGGATCAATCTCGGGCGATGGTGGAGATTACCTTCCGATCGTTAACTTTACTGGGACGCACTTCCCTATAAGCACGCAGTTGATGACAGCGGCGAAGGCGACCTCGCAGGCGGCAAACCTGGCGCCCGGAACAGTGACGTTGCCGATTGTAACTACCGGTTTATCGAGCGGATATGCGATGAGCACGGCGGCACTGCCGTCGACGACGGGCGTAGCGTGCGTAACAGATCAGGGACGCTTCCCAAACTTTGAAACGGCAGCGTACTCGGTGGTGGACGCAAGTCACGTGACATTGACGCTGAATAAAGTCCACTTGTCCGGTGCAGTCTTGTCGGTCGGTGGACTCTGCGGCTACGGGTTGGAAGAGATTGCCGATACGCAGGGGCAGATCCGGCAAGTGTTCCCGGTGAGTGGGTCCCCTAGCTCTACACAGGTCTACTATGCTTCGGCGCTGACCTATGTTGTGGGAGCGAATGGCGGAACGAGCACGGGAGGCTTTCTGAGCACCAGCAATGCCATTGTGGCCGCTACACGCAATGGCAATGTCGTCACATTGACCTTCGGGCAAGCGATCCCAAATGTGAACGGACTGTCGATGACCGTGAGCGGGGTTGCGGATGCAACCTATAACGGAACCTTTCAGGTGACAACTATCGGATCCTCCTCGCTGACGTACACGGCATCGGGACCAAACGGAAGCAGTTCGGGCGGAACGGCGAGCTTTGGAAATGGCGGCTTTGCTCTATACCCGATGGCTGAAGTGTTGAGTGTCTACAACCCTGCATCAGCGAGTGTTGATGGAACATTCACCCTGGCACCGAACACAGTAGCGTGGGCTGCGGGCGACATTGTAGAGGAACCCCACTATCACCAGCAGCTCGTGTACGCCGACGTGGAGTACATCACACAGTTTTTGCCGCGTCCCACGCAGTATATTTCGGCAGGCAAGTTCTATGCGGGTCAGCTTGGACCGGGAGCGCGGGGCTGGGAGATTCATAACGGTGTACCTGCAAGCGATTATCTGAGTGGAGGAGGAACGCACCAGGTTCCCGATTCAGCGTATCTCGCTGCAGGACCATGGCGTAATTCGATAGAGGTGGATGCGGGTACAGAGGCTGTGCTGCGCATCCACTGCAACCTGCATAGCTGCAGTCGGTGGGACTCGGGATATGCGCTTTTCGCGATGGACCGAAACGGCGGCGTTGAAGACTTCCTAAGTTACCAACCGCAAAGCGATACGGCGACCTGGCAGCTGGGTGGTACTCAATACAGTTTCTCGCCCGGGGCTTTCAGCGCATCCACGATCAACGCAACGACGATCAACATGAATGGTGTTGGCCTTAGTTCGGCGGCGGCAGGGCAGGCTGCAATCGCCAGCAGCGTGGCACCATCAGGCGCAACGTTGACGGCGACCAACAGCTTTTCCGGAACTGCAATACCGATTGCAGCTTACTGTCCAAATGTCTCTCCCGGAAATCCGTGTCTGTTTCCGATCGGCTCGTCGTTTGCACCGAACAGCGTAGGCATCCTCGCATGGCAGCCGGCGGGATTCTTTCAAATGCAGACGTTTAACAATGCGAGTCCGATCCAGATTGGCGGTTCAGCCATCAACACGACGGCTCCGCTGATGGTGAACAATGGGGCGGGAGTGAACCAGCTAGGAAACACGTGTGCGGTGAACATCTCCTTGTGTGTGAACCCTAGCGCGACGATGACGGTAGATGTGAATGGCAACGTAGCAGCTCCGGCTTACCACGAAACGCTGCGGACACCTGCAAGCTCTTCAACTGTTTGCAGCGCGGGAGATTTCGCAGACGACGCGAATTTCCATTACGTATGCGTAGCCGCGAACAGCTGGAAGCGGGTTGCTTTGAGCTCCTTTTGATCAAGTAATTCGACGAGGGGGCCGGGCGTCTTGGCCGGCCCCCTCGCTTTGCCTAAAGGTGGGACGAGTTGAAAAGGCGAGACGATGAGATCCGGTCGCTGCTTACGCTGGGGAAACGAATGTCATTCGATCCAGTGGCAACGATGTTGATGGCAGAGCAGTTTTTGCGTATCCGAGCAAGAGATGGGCGTGTACGGCCGTTGCGTGCAAACGCAGCGCAACGGAGCTTTGAACACAGGCGGGGACAGCAAAACATCATTCTGAAAGCACGACAGATGGGGATGACCACATGGGTTGCTGGACGCTTCTTCCTGCGAACTGCACTGCTGCCGGGGACAACAACGTTGCTGGTTGCCCATACGCGGGAAGCTGCGGAGGGAATCTTCGGAATGGTGCGACGAATGTGGGAGTTGCTGCCGGACGAGTTACGCGAGGGTACCCTGGCGTTGAGGCGATCCAACGCGAGTGAGATCTCATTTGCCCTGGGGAGCGAGTTCCGCGTCGCGAGCGCGGCAGATGCAAATGCCGGACGTGGTCTGAGTCTGCAGAACCTCCACTGTAGCGAGGTAAGCCGATGGCCTGGCGACGCGAAGGCGACGCTTGCCGGGTTACGGGCGGCGCTTGCTCCTGGAGGCGAGCTTGTGTTGGAAAGTACGCCGACAGGAGCTTATGGAGCGTTCTACGAATGCTGGTGTGATGCCAGAGACGCCTCCACCGTGGTTGATGAAAGATTTCGAGCTATGTTGCCCGAAGAGGACGATGTGCCCCCGCAAAGGGAGACCGGCATGGTGCGGCATTTCTTTCCCTGGTGGCTGGAGCCGGCGTATGCAGGTCCGGCGATTGCTTCGGAGGAGATGAGTGCGGAGGAGCGAGAGCTTGTGGACCGGCATGGATTGGGTGCCAGGCAAATCGGCTTTCGGCGGGGACTTGCACGAGCGTATGGCACGCTGCGGAGCCAGGAGTTCGCGGAGGATGGGGAGACTTGCTTCCGAGCTACGGGATCGTGCTGCTTTGAAGTGGATACAGTGGAACGGCGTTTGAAAAAATTACGTGAACCTGTGAAGGCATCCAGGAATGGAGCGCTGCTGGAATGGTTATCCCCCATACCTGGCCGGACGTATGTGGTCGCTGTAGACACCGCCGGGGGAATGGATGGTGGAGACTTCTGCGCGGTGCAGGTGCTGGATCTTGCGACCGGCATGCAATGTGCGGAGCTTCAGGAGAGATTGCGGCCCGCAGATCTTGCGGAGGTTTGCCTTCAGGTAGCCAGGAGCTATGGAGACGCGCTGTTGGCTGTAGAGCGGAACAATCATGGAGCGGCGGTTCTGGCTTTGCTGGAGACACGTCCTGGAGTGCGGCTTTATGAACAGGCTGGACAAGCTGGCTGGCTGACCTCTGCGGCGAACAAGCCTGAAGCGGTAGCGCGACTGGCGATGCTGCTGCAGGCGTCGCCGGAGCGCTTCCTAAGCAAGAGGCTGCTTGGAGAGTGCAGGACGTTTGTGCTGGACGAGCGCGGAAGGGCGGGAGCTACGGGCGGGGCGCACGATGATCTTGTGATGGCGATGGCTATTGCCCACGCGGTTCGTGCGGAAGTTATGGAAGGACGGGGATCTACTTGGGGGAGCTTATAGCCGCCAATTAAGGATCCTAACGACTTGGTTGGAATGCATGGATATCAAGCGAAACAAATGCGCTTCGGACTTGCGTACAATTACGGGGCTTTGCAGTAGTGTAGTAAATAGGAGCAAAGGTTGGCGGTTCTGGCAGTGCAGACGATCCGTCGGATGCGGGGCGGGGCGCAGAGTCAGTTGATGCTGGGAGCCGACGGTGGCCTGTGGGTAGTTAAGTTTCGAAACAATCCGCAGGGCGAGCGGGTCTTAGCCAATGAGTTGATTGCGACACGAATCGCTGACGCACTTGGACTTGCAGTGCCAAAGAGCGATGTGGTCGAGGTGAGCGAGTGGTTGATTGCAAACAGCCCCGAGATGCAGTTGGACCTGGGACGGGGAGTCAGGTCAAGATGTGAGGCCGGACTGCAATTCGGCAGCCGGTTCGTTGGGGGATTGATGCCTGGGCAGGTAGTGGACTACCTGCCGGAGTCTCAGTTGCAAGAGGTGAAAAACCTGCATGAATTTGCGGGCATGCTGGTCCTAGACAAGTGGACCGGCAACTGCAATGGCCGTCAGGCCGTGTTTGAACGGCGGCAGCGCGAGAAAAGATATCGGGCGGTTTTCATCGATCAGGGTTTCTGCTTCAACGCGGGGGAGTGGAGCTTTCCGGATTCCCCGCTGCGTGGCGTGTACCCGCGCAACGTGGTGTACGCCGAGGTAACCGGATGGGAAAGTTTCGAGCCTTGGCTTAGTCGGGCAGAGGAGTTCAAGGAGGAGACATTGGGGATGATCGCTGAGGAAGTGCCACCCAAATGGTATGGCGGTGATCTCGGTGACATTGAGCGATTGCTGGAACGATTGTTGGCGCGGCGCGGCACTCTTCGAGAGTTGATTGCCACGTTTCGCGACTCCGGACGAGAGCCTTTCCCAAAATGGAACCAGCGAAAGACTGTTGCCGTGGAAAGAACCTTGGAAGTCATGCCGGATGCGTCGAAGATGGTGATGTAAAGATGAGTGAGCGTCTTCAATGCGAATTTGCGCTGATCCGGTATGTACCTGATCCGGTGAAGGGCGAGTTTGCGAACATAGGTGTGCTGCTGCGAACTGCTGGTGAGGGTTCCTTTGCGACAGTGCGCTTCACGCGAGATTGGAGCCGGGTCCGGTGTCTGGACCCGCAGGCTGATACGGAGATGCTGGAATCATTTGAGGCAGAGATCGCGGAGCGGTTGACCGTTGGTGTGCGAGAGCGGGTAGACGCTAGGCCGGTGCTTGCGACGCTGGAGGATTCGCTGTCCAATACTTTACAGATCACAGCAATGCGAGGAACTCTGGCGGAGAGTTTGCCTGCCGAGATGGAGCAGTTGTTGCGGATGTATGTTGAACCGCTGAAGTCGGCCGGAGAGCGTCGCAAGTTGAGTGGGCGGAACGCCATTACCGGGCGAATGAGGGATGAGTTCACGCGGGCAGGTGTTTGGGGGTTGATGCGGAAGCGCGTAGCCGCAAGCCAATATACGCGGCCGGGAGATCCGCTCAAGCTGGATTGCGGATATAGGAACGGCATGGTGCGGATGTTCCATGCTGTGTCTCTGGAGAGCGATACGGAGTTGGCCAAGGGGCTGGCGTACTCTGCCGGTGGTCTTCGAGAGGGTGTGGCCCGGGTGGAGGGCGCAAACCTGGAGTTGACGGCGATTGTGGAGTCTATATCGCAGGTGAGTGATGGGGAGATGTTCGCATTCGGTGTTGGTGTGATGGAGAGTGCCGGCTTGCGAGTGTTGACGACTGCGGATCTAACGCGCGTTGCGGAGACAGCGCGGCGGGAGTTGCGAGTTTAAGTGGATCCGGAATGGTTGGCTGAAAGGCTGACCCTGGTCTGCGAGGTTCTTTGGGTTATCGCTAAGCGGTGAACAACGGAAGTAGTTTGGCTTGGATTGGGTGCGGCTTCGGCTGCGCCCTTTTCTGTTTTGCGCGGCGCTCGGTCGCGGAAGGGAGAGGTAGATGGGATTGAGTGCGGCAGTAGAGAAGTTCTGGGAGAGGTTGACCGGCTTGCAGGCAGGTGCTTCTGAAGCCAGTGTGGGAGAACGAAAGACCTCGGCGGCACCTATGGCTCTGGGTTTGGGGCCAGGCAGCGTCTTGATGCCGTTTCGAGTGCAGGGTCAGGGGAATGGATTGCCAAGACCCACAGCGGCAAACCTTCGACGCCTCGCGGAGACGCCTCCCGCGCGAAGAGCGATCAACTGCATTAAGGACCGGATTGCCTGTATGGATTGGCGGGTCGAAGTGCGGCCAGGGGCGGGTCTGGATGTCAAGGGTGACCGGGCAGAGAGAGCCGCGAGGTTGACTGCGGCACTTACCAGCCCGAATGCGGTGGATAGCTTTCGTACCTTGATCGAACCGGTGATCGAAGATGCCCTTGTAGGTGGCTTCGGAGCAATCGAGGTGGAGTTAGCAGATGGCGTTTTGCCGGTGAGGTTGTATCCGGTGGATGGCGCGACGATCCAGGTGAATCCTGAGTGGGATGGCAGGCCGGAGACGCCACGCTACGCGCAGGTAACGGGAAAGATGGGCGTGGCAGGGCGGACGCAAATACTTGACCGCGAGTTGATATACCTGCGTTTGAATCCACGGTCACACACGGTATTTGGCCTGGGCAAGATGGAGGTTGCGTTTGAAGCGATCAACAGCTTCCTGGGTGCGCAGAAGTATGCGGGTCGTTTGGCTTCCAATGGAACTGTGCAATACGCACTCTGGTTGAAAGATCGGACGCCGGAGCAGCATGAGCGACTGACGCGCTGGTGGCAAGAGGAGGTTGAGGGTTCAGGACATGTTCCGGTGTTGAGTTCCGAAGAGCCACCGCAGGTGGTAAAGCTTGCGCAGGGCACAGATGCGGAGTTGCGCCTCGGGTGGCAGCAGTTCTTGCTGACGATGATCGCGAATGCCTTTGACCTTCCTGCGATGCTGCTTGGTGTGACGCTTGATGTCAACCGCACTACTGCGGCTGAGTTAGCAAACGAAGCCTTTCAAAGTGCGGTGGTGCCGCTCGCCAAGTTGATCGGGGATTACATCACGCGAGACGTGATCACCAAGGTTCTAGGTTGGACCGATCTGCGCTTTGTGTGGAGCGAGTTGGAGAGCCGTGATGAAGCCACAGAAGTAAGCATTCAAGTGCAGCTTTTGCATGCGGGCGTTTTGACTGTGGACGAAGTCCGGGCGATGCGCGGATTACCGGCCCGAAGTTTGGATCAGCAATGAAGCCGACTGCTCTTCCTGCTCTTGGTTCACTGCGGCTCAGCCAGTCACTGCAGGGTGGATTACGGCGAGAGTTTTGTGAGGAAGTAGTAGCGATCTGTTCACAGGAGGTGTGCTTGGAGAGAGCTATACGAGAGCAACGTGGGATGAGATCGATGCAAGCAATGGCCGTGGAGTTCCCGGAGGTAATGGGACATCCGAACCGATTGCCCTTTGAAGGTTGTCTGACGTTGGTGGATGTAGCCAGCGACAAGGCTCCGAGTGGATCTCGGGGTCACCGGGTCGTCTTGACGCGGGCAGCAGCCCAGGCTGCACTGCCGAGTTTGTTGGGCATGGCGGTGGACTTTAAGTCTGGTTGGGATGGACATGACGCCCGACAGAAATGCGGGATCATCACGTCGGCAGAGTTGGAGGGACAGCGACTGCAGGTAAAGGGATACCTCTACGCGCGGGACTTCCCTGAGATGGAGGCGAAGATCACTGCCGGATCGACGACTCGTGGATGCGAGATGGGGATGAGTTATGAGTTAGCTGACGCACACGTTGCCGACATGAAGGCGCAGGTGTGGATGTTGACGAAAGCTACCTTCACAGGGGCCGCGATCCTGTTGAGGGACAAAGCGGCGTATCGCGGAACGTCCTTCCGAGTGAAGCGATGCAATGGGCGCACGAAATAGTGGCAGGTGGGCAGACTTCTCCGCAACGGCGGGAGCGCGGGTGGTCGAAATGCTGAGATTTAGTTGACGTAAATAAGCGCCGCATGGCGCGTTCCGTTGGAGGAGCAAATGGAAGAATTGTTGGAAAGAATCAGTGACGCCGTTATGGCGCTGGAAGCGGCGGCAAATCGTTTAGGTGAGCGTGAAATGGCGATGTCGGCTGCTGCCGAGGAGCGTGTTGATCGGATCGTTGCAACCGTTGAGGGGCAGCGTGAGGCTGAGCTGTCTGAGCGGCTGCTAATTGCTGAAGCGAAGCTGAGTGAAGCGGAAGGCAAACTTGCTGAACTTGCGGCAGGGGCCTCTACAGCGAACGAGTTCAACAGCAGAAAAACTGCAGCCGCGGGCATGGTGGCTACGCTAGCCAAACAGGGAATCCGAGCAGGCGCGCTGGATTGCCTTGAGACTGGCCGATTTGAAGCTGGTGCGCTGGATACGGCTTTGTCCTCCTTATCGATCGAACAGCGGTTTGCCGTTAAGGCAGAAATGCTGCGAACTGGCCTGCTCAGCTAGAGGTCCCCTGATCTGATCCAGGAACAGGGAAGCCGCCACGTCCTTACAACGAGCAAAGCAGATAGGGACGCAACAGAAAACACAAACGACAGGGGCGTAGCTTTAGCTGCGCCCCTGTCTTGTCAGCAATAAGGGAAACAGGAGAATCAATGAACACGAAGTTTACTGATATCAATGCGACTGCAGATTACATCGGACCTGGCGCTATCGAAGTACCCATGTACCAGACGGAGATCCTGGATCTGGTTCGCCGTCGCGGTGCATTTGGACAACGCATCAAGCAGGTCCCCGCTACGGGTCATCCGTCCCGTTTTTTTGAAGAGACGTCACTCCCTTCGCCAGCTGCATCGGCTGGCTTCATGGATCCACGCAACATCGTTCCTCCGGTCGTGAGCCCGACGCGTGTGGAACGTTCTGTGCCGCTGAAGGCCTTGGTAGCGCAAATCAACTACAACCTGTTCGACCTGGAGTTGGGCAAGCAGCAAAGCCAATTTGCGTACCTCCAGGCGAAGGACCTGGCTGACACGGTGGATGGCGTCCTTCGCACTCATGATGTCGCGCTTTGGAATGGCTCGGACACAAGCCTTAGCTCTCCGACGACTGCGCAATACTTTGGCGCAGCGTCGCAGATCGCGGCAGGCGGGAACTCTGTCTCGATCCCGACAAGCGAAAGCATTGTGGACGGCCTTAAGTCGACCATTGCACAAATGCTGGCCAATTCGAGCTTTGGTGTTCGTCCCACGGCGATCTATGCCAACCCGGTACTGCTAGATCTCATCGATCGCGAGATGAAGGCGGAGTACAACGTGGTGCTGACCACGAAGCCGATTGAAGGCGGGCTTACGGTGAAGACCCTTTCCACGCAGGCTGGTGACATCCCGCTTATTCCGGAGTGGACGCTTCCCTACACCGGGACTCCCGGTTCCGGTTCCGCTGTACTCCCGGCGTACATCGTGACCGAGGACCTGATCGAGTATCACTGGTTGGGCGATGCCACTCCTCGTGTGTTCCAGCTCGGTGTGCCTGGGTCGCTGGCCTCACAGTATGTCGTCGTGAAGTTCGGCGGGGTAGTTGTGAAGGGCGCCAACTATGCACACTATCAGGTACTCGTGAACCGGTAGTCGACAGCGCGCCCCAGGTCCTTTCTGGGCCCGGGGCGCGCATGGCAACAAGCAGATTTCCTTCGGGGATTGCGACAGGAAGTGCAAGGGGCTTTCCTTTGCGGAGGGACAAATTGGCTTATTTGAAGTCTTCGGAGTACTTAGCTTACGGCTTGAGCGCAGACACATCGGATGCGTGGGTTGCGGCGGCTTCTTCCATGATGGAAGCGCATTGCCGGCGTGCATCCTTGCTGACAGCCACTTATACGGAACGTTTGCGAGTGAACAGGCAGTGGGGCACGGCCCAGTTGACGTACGGCCCTGTGGGGCAAGTTACTTCGATACAAGCTCGTTACACGCCGCAGATGGAGCGACGCTTCGACAGCTTATTCGAGTACGCATTGGTGTTTGGTTTGCCTGGTCAGTGGGTGACGTTGGACCCAGCGACAGTCGCTCTTGACGCCACAAGTGGTGAACTGCAATTGCCGATGAACCTTCTGGGCCTTCGGTATAGCGAGGTTGAGGTCACCTATACCGCGGGACTTGCCGCAGCTCCGGACGCCCTTAAGTTTGCTTGTGCCCAGATTGTGAAGAATGCACAAGCTACGCCAGGGTTGAACGTGAAGTCTAGCAAGCTGGACACGTTGCACACGGAATACTTCAGCGATTCATTGATCGACAGCCAAGTGCGCGCGCTGCTGCGCCCGTTTGTGGCGGAGAGGGTGGGATGATCCATGGCGACGATCTCAGATGAAGGGGCAGTCCGGGCCGCACTTGCTGCACTGTGCGCAAATGGTGGATTTCAGGTTGTTCTGCGTCTACCGGGTCTTGCGGTAAGTGGAAGCGATGCGGAGCAACTTGGATTGGCAACGCCGCAGTTTCAGGATGTTCCTGTAGGGCCGGCGGTCTGGCGAAAGGTAGGGGTAAACAGGGCGCTTGTGTTGGGAGCAAGTGCGGTCACCAGCCTGATGGGATCCGGCGTGGCTGCTTCCGCGGAGTCCCTGTTCCAGACCGCTGTAGGGGTTGCCGTCGGCGAGGTGCTGTATGTGATCACCAAGGCCGAACCCTTGATGGTGGCAGGCATAGCTTGTGCTTATCGTTTGAGCTTGCAGGAGCCAGCATGGGCGTAGCCCTAGATGGAGGGCCTGTACCCGCAATCGCTTGTCAACGACATTGCTCGGAGTATGCGGTCCGATTGGAAGAGGAGGATACACGTGCAGAACGCAAAGGATTCGTTCTATGACATGTTACGCGGGCGCTTGACGACGTTGAATCCGGAGCGGACCGTGGCAGTGCGCGGCGTTACGCGACCGGGTCTGGTGGTAGACGAGAACGAAACGGAGAGCGTGGCCTCTCTCGCCGATTGCTTTCATTTACGCTGGATCGGCCCATCAACAACCGAGGACGGAGCTCTACCCCTGGTCGCGTTGCCCTGCGCAATCAGCTATGCCACGGCAGGCACTTCTTTGAACAGTGGGTTGGATCGCGGGCGATGCCTTGCAGCGATGGACGGTGAGTTGCTGAGCGCGGTGCGGCAGTGGCCGCAGAATGCATTGAAAAACAACTACGCAGCGCTTGCGAACGGTGGGACTGTGACAGCGATGGGAAGCCGGATCTGGTGGGGTGAGGTTTCCTTCGGGCCAGCAAAGGTGGAAGCGGACCGCTTGACCCGAATCGCGAGTCTTGAAGTCATGAGCTTCCAGGAAGCGGGAGAGCTTTAATGGTGACTGACGTAATGGCGCCCGCGGTGAAGCGGGTGAGAGCGTACTTTGCGCCGGTAAACCGGACGGCGCAGCAAGCGACAATCTTTGATCCAGCACAAAATGGCGGATTCGCCCTGGATGCGCCACCTGTTCCGTGGATTGATCTGGGATGGATCGACGGGTTTACCCGCCAAAGCGGAACACTCATTGCCGCTGTGAAGATGGGGGCACCTGCCGGGGCACAGATGCAGGCGCGAACCGAAGTGGATGCGACAGTGAAGTTCGCCTTTCAAGGCTGGGGCAAACTGCAGATGTCACTCTCGGCCGGCACCCAGCAATTGAACCTCCTGGCTGTGCGGAGCGGGGCGGCCGCGGCAGGGTCCGGCGGCTTGGCGGCACCAGCTGTGGCTTTGGTAACGGGGTCCACTGCTACAACGTTGAATGTTGGTGCTGGACCCTCCGCGACCTTTGCTGTGGGATCACTTGTATCAGTGGATGTGGATTACGCGGCAGGCACCATTGGCTTTGTCGGGAGCGGGGTGAGCGGCGCCTACGTGAGAGTCGCGCTTACGGATGTGGACTATGTGCGGCGCGTGTCGTTGAATGTGGGGCGCGTGATTGCAGTAAGCAACGGCCTGTTAACGCTGGAGTCTCCGCTGCTGGCCGGCGCGCCTGCGCCAGGAATGAAGGTAAGTGCTGTCGTTGGTTTTTGCGATCGTGAAGGATCCAGCTTCTTTCAGGAGTGGTCTGCTCTCTTTGTGGGCGAGGGACAGCAGGGAGAACGGGTTATCTGGCACTATCCACGTTTGCAGGCGGCGGCTGGAATAGCGGAAGCGGCAGGTACAGCAGTTGGTGGGTACGCGTCGGTACGTCTTGCGGCAGCCTATCGTGCCTTGCCTGTGAACGACGCCGTTGATGGCGAGCGCGTTGTCTGCTTCCGCAGCTACGTAGCGGGGTAGCTTTGCCCGCGAGCCACGTGAGGCGAGTTTCCTTCGGGAAAAAGGGCGCGTGAGCTAAGGCTGCATTCGAGCTCACTGCAATGACGAAGCACGGAGGAATCTTGCAAATCACGATCGATAACGGAGATGGACAGGGAGCGGTGGATTACAGCGCCACTGTTGCGGTTGAAGGGCCGATTACGGTACAGCGAAGTCTCAATAAGCCTTCCCGTTGTACGGCGGAGATTGTGCTGGGATGCCAAGGTCTCGCCACGCCGGCTCGACGCGCGCGGGTGGTTGTAACGAATCAAGCCGGAACGATCCTGTTCACTGGCTACTTGGCGACTGAACCCGTGGCAGTGTACGCAGGCTCGGGAGTGAGCGGTCCGGTGTACCGCGTGCGGGTGTCTGCCGTAAGCGATGAGTGGCTTCTTGATAAGCAGGGTTCAGGAGTCAACACGATCACGAACGGGCTGGCGCTGGCAATAAGCGGCACGAATCTGGCATCACAACTGGTGACCGGAGCTCAAGCGGTTTCAGGAACGACGACTGGTCTTACCGTCGCCCCTGGTGAAAATGCGAGGGCGGTGGGGGCCTTCGCCGTTCAACCCGCGGCAAGCTGGAGCACGAATGCCGGGGCGGCAGCCAACGCAACATATTCCAGCTACCGGGTAGTCAATGGAGCATTATCCATGCTGCCCGTAGGCGCCGTCACTCATGCGTTCAGCGACGCAGATGGAACACTGAATGTTGCGGAGCTGAGCACTGCAAATTTGCGCGAGTTAGCGAACGACGTCACGCTTTCAGGTGCAGAAGAACCAGCAGCCTATGTGCAGGAGATCTTTGAGGGAGATGGCACAACGACGATCTTTCCCTTGAGCGAAGCAGTCTTTCGCGGAAGCAATCGCAGGCTGGTACGAGACAGTTTCAGTGCATCTGCGCTTGACAACTCGCAATGGACCTTAAGTGATCGCGGCAACCACTTCGCGCTTACGTCTGCCGGCCTGACAATGAACGGCGGGAACGGCTCAGACGGGCAGGACACACTCAGCGCTCTCAACGCCATTGAGATGGGCGGCTTTGTTTTGGCCGAGTTGGGCGGCGTCGTTCTCGGAGCCAGTTCGGATGGGATGCTTAGCGGCTTTTACTCTGGGGCTTCGGTGATCGCGAACTGCTTTGCGGGTTTCAGGGTGCGCCAGAGTGTCAGCACAACGGGAGGCGTCACAGTCATCGTGCCGATCGTGAACGGCGCCGAGACTGGAGCGATCTTCACTCCTGTCGACGGCCATAAGTACACCCTTCGTCTGCGTTTGTTTTCCGTAGAAATGCAGCGACTGGACCAGCGGTACTACTGCATGGTCGACGGGGCAGTGCAAAGTTTCGGAGCCGTTGACGGAACGAATGCACCGATGCAGTTGGCCTTTGATGTTCTGGATGAGGGAGCCAGCTCAAACACGCCGGCTACGGTGCTGTATGACTCGGCGGCAGCAGGCGCTCCTCTTCAGGTCAGCCCGGCCTTCTGCACATTTGTGGCAGCGAACTCTACGAATCTGTATGGTTCCATAGCCTGGGTTGAGTTGACGCGACCCGGGAGTCTATGGGTGGTGAACACATTGCCGAATGGGGCGCGGGCCACGCGCCTGGTGGGCCTGGCGGGACAAGGCGTTGACTGTCAAGCAGTGTACGGATCCTCTGCCGGCTCACCCGGTAAGATCGTCTTCTTTGCAGGCCGTGTTCCTGTCGTGGGAGAGCGGGTTGTTGCTGTTTATCGGACCGCAAGACGGTCGGTTGCACGATTGGCAGACCCGCTCAGTGTAGCTTCTGAGGCGGCTGCCGGCTCCGGCTTGATAGTTCCTGGCGTAAGCCGATGGCTTGGACAGGTGACCGCTCCGATAGCTCGATCCAGTGCGGATTGCGAAGCAGCGGCGCAGGCAGTTCTGGCGATGGCGACAGCGCGTTCAGCGTCACTGCAGGGTTCATACGCTTTGGAAAACCCCATTCAGGACATATGGCCTGGGGAACTACTCGCGGTGACGAGTGCGGGCGTAACAACTTCCTTGCTGGTGCGGGAAGTGGTGGCGACCGACAAGCACGCAGTGCCTGAGGTGGTCGGATACAAGGTGACCTTTGCAAATGACTGGGTCACCGAATGGAATGACGGGCTTGGACTCAAGCTGAGCGGGTCCATCGCGAAGGACGTGGCGTTGCCGGCAACAGCGGCTAGTGGACCCGCGGTCGTGCTCCCCAACCTGCAACAGCTAACAGTGGCGAGTCTCACCGGTAACACCATGCAGGTGGATGCTGGGCTGACTGCACCTGCCGGTGGTGGTTTTGAGGTGCGCCGACGCGACTGGACGTTCGGGCTGGGAGTCGATGGGCCGGACCTGGTGCTGCGCAGCCCTGTGCGTAGCTTTTCCATACCCAGGGCGGCGCAAGTGGAACAGTACTTCATACGCATGTATGACGGCAGCACGCCCCCGCTGTATTCCCGCTTCTCAAGCGCCTTATTGCTGAATTGGCCCGTGATCTAAAACCGAAGTTGATCGTGAAGATTTTGCAAGGAGGTTAAATGACAGGTTTCGAACAGAAGGTATTGGAAGATTTGAGTGGGTTGAAGGTTCAAATGAACCAGCTAATGGGTGTAGGGCAACCTGGCCGGCTACATCTGCTGGAGCAGCGGGTTGAGAGCCATGAGAGAAGCATGCAACGCATGCGAGGCGTTTCAGGAGCGTTCGGCGGGGCGCTGGGATTTGTGCAAATGGTGCTCTTCGTCCTGCGGAACAGGCACTAGCGCGAAGGCAAGCTTGTTGGGAGGCGATGTGGGTTGGAGACTCGATGTAGCGCAAGTCGCGCGTAGTCCAAAGTCGACTGTTGTGGGACTGTGTGTTCTTGCACTGGCGGCTGAACGAAGTCTGCATTTTGATGCGGAAGGTCATCTTGCGATGTGCGCAAGGGACTGGTTTGGGGTGGGCTGTGGGCTGCTCACCGCGATTGTAAGTGGACTGAGCCAGGATGCCGGGCAAACACTCTCTAGGGGTGGTCCGGTGACCACGAGTTCACTTGAGACTCAAACAAAAACGATTAACTAACGAGATTATAAGAGGTTCTATGACAGCACTAAATCTCCCGCTGTCGGCATCGCCGACTCCCTTCTTTGGGCGTGTCAAAGCTGAATTGAAGAAGCTTTTCACGCACGTGCCCGGTTGGGAGGCCAGCGCTTCAGCTACGTTGACCTTCGTCGCTCCCATGGTTGAGACCGTGGTGGGCCTTGCAGATCCAGCGGCAGCGCCCCTGGTGAATGAGCTCATTGAAAAGGTGCAGAGCGCCATGGCGGCGGCTGCAGTGGTCATCAAGGCCGCTGGCCCAACGCCCACTCTGGTAACGTATCTCAACGCCATCAACGGGGATATCGCTCAGGTAGAGTCTGTAGCAGGGATCAAGGATCCAGCAACCGCCACGAAGCTGACCGCGGTGCTTTCCATCATTACCGGAGAAGTGAACGCCATCCTGGAAGAAGTCGGCGCGAGTAAGACGGCCTGAGCCAGAATGGAATGTCGATGTGGTCATGAAGACAACTGCTTACCGGCAGTTGCCTTTCATGACCACAGCTAACGATAGCGGTCAGCCAATATCTTCAGACCAGTTCTCAAGATAGTTCTTGAAGTCGGTCATGAACTTGCCTGCATCAGCGCCGTCTATGATGCGATGGTCGAACCCGAGTGTGAATCGCTGCACGTTCCTCACCGCAATGGAATCGTTGCCATCCTTATCGGTAAGCACCATAGGCTCCTTGTTCAGTCCACCGATGCCGAGGATCGCAGACTGGGGCTGAGCGATGATCGGCGTTCCAAACTGTTCGCCGAAGATGCCGGAGTTTGTCAGTGTGAAGGTGCCTCCGGCTACCTCGTCGGGAGCTAGCTTCTTATTGCGCGCACGATCCGCAAGATCCACAATGGACCGGGTCACACCCAGAAAAGATTTCTCCTCCGCCTGCTTGATGACGGGAACGATCAGGCCCCATTCCAGTGCCACGGCGATGCCGATGTTGATGCTCTTGTTATAGCGGATCGCCTCGCCTTCCGTCGCCGCGTTGACAATGGGGTGCTTGCGCAGGGCCTGTACCGTCGCTCGCGCAATAAACGGCATGTACGTCAGCTTCACCCCATTCCGTTGCTCATACTTGTTCTTCTCTTTTTCACGCAAGCGCACGATCCGCGTCATATCCACCTTGAAAACCGTGTGAACATGAGCACTTGTCTGCTTCGACTCCACCATGCGTCGCGCGATGATGGCCCGCATCTTGGACATCGGAACCAGTTCACCTGGCTGAGGCGTCGGCGCCGCTGCCGCCTTCGCAGGCTGAGTCGTTGCAGCCGCCGACTGGGCTTGCGTGTAGGTGGGGTGAGTCGCCGCAGAGGGCGCAGGCTGAGAAGCAGCAGTAGTCTGCCCTTGAAACTGAGTGACTGGCTGCTGTCTCGGCTGCGTCTTACCGTTTGTAGCGCCGGACTCGAGATGCCCTAGTATGTCCTGCTTGGTGATGCGGCCAGAGGCTCCGCTGCCGGGAATGGTGGAAAGATCCACGTTGTTCTCCGCGGCGATCTTGCGTACCAGCGGCGAGGACCGGGGCGCCTCACCTTGCGAAGCAGAAATGCCGCTCTGGGCAGACGGGCGCTCTGCAGCGATCTCTGGCTTGGCGGGTTCCGCGCTCTTCCTTCCATTCGTGCCCCCGCCAATCACCGCAACAACAGAGTTGATGGAAACGGTAGATCCTTCAGCAACTTTGATCTCGGTCAGCGTCCCTGCAACAGGCGACGGAATCTCTGCGTCGACCTTGTCCGTAGAGATCTCGAAGATCGGCTCGTCACGCTGGATCTTGTCTCCAACCTTCTTCAGCCACTTGGTCAGCGTACCCTCGGTGATCGACTCGCCCATCTGCGGCATGAGCACCTCTGTGCCTGAACCAGAGTCTTGCTCGGAAGAGGTAGCCGACGAAGATTCACTTCCCTGGGAGGTGTCGCGGATAGCCGTTGCCTCTGCGGAAGGCGTAACAGTATCCTCGACCGCGAGAGACCGTGACGCAGTCTCCGGCACAGCCGAGGAACTTGCCGGGGCGGCAGAGCCGGCACCTCCACCAGCCTCAGATACCGTACAAACGACGGTATTGACGCCAACCGTCGCTCCCTCTTCTACCTTGATTTCCCCAAGCGTTCCGCCTACCGGGGAGGGAATCTCTGCATCGACCTTATCGGTCGAGATTTCAAACAGTGGCTCATCTCGAGCAACAGTGTCGCCCGGCTTCTTCAGCCATTTCGTGAGTGTACCTTCGGTGATCGATTCGCCCATCTGGGGCATGAGTACGTCGGTTGGCATGATACGAGCTTCTCCGGTGAAGGCTGAACGCCTTGGCAAGTGAAGATTATACGGATGGCAAAAGAACGCTGGCAGAAACGGTGGGCGGTTAGCGATTGTGCCCGACCCTAGATGCGCGAGATCGAGTGATAACTCAGGTCTTCAAGCGATCCGGCCGCAAGCACCTGCTTTCCGAAAATCCGCCCAAAATTGCGAGCAGTCGCATCCGCGGCACGCTGGAGTGTCGGCTCCGCCGCCCTATCCGCTTCTTCCTCAAGCGAAGTCACATCTCGATCCGCGATACCGCAAGGAACAATCCATTTGAAGTCGCGAAGATCGGTAGTCACGTTCAGCGCGAAGCCATGGGTGGTAATCCCTTGTGAGAAGTGAATTCCGATCGCAGCTATCTTCTTCTCCAACACACCCCCACCCGGGACCGTCCATACCCCCGTGCGTTTTGCAATACGTTGCGTCATCACCCCAAAATCTTTGCAGGTATGGATCAGCGCTTCTTCGATCAAACGCACAAAATCCACCGGACCCAGATGAGGACCGCTCTTTCCGGGCAGGCCTTCCCCCCGCAGATCAAAAATCGGATAGCCGACCAGTTGACCGGGGCCGTGGTAAGTCACGTCTCCACCCCGATTTGTCTCAAAGACAGCTACACCCTTCTCCGCTAGAACGTGTTCAGCGGCAACGATGTGCTCGCGATCCGCGTTACGCCCCAGTGTCAGTACAGGCGGATGCTCCATCAGCAACAAGGTGTCCGCGATGGTACCAAGGCGGCGCGCATCCGCTATCTCCCGCATGAGTGTGAGCCCCTCGCCGTAGGAGATACGCCCGGTTTGAAGAAGGTGAAGGATCATCCGTCTCAGAGACCAAGGTCGGACAAACCGGGGTGGTCATCCGGTCGAGGCCCCTGCGTCCAATGGAACAGGCGATCGCCCTCGGCAATAGGCAAATCGTTGATGCTGGCGTGCCGAACGGTCATCAATCCGTCCGGGTTGAACTCCCAGTTCTCGTTACCATACGCGCGAAACCAATTCCGCTCGGAATCGTGCCACTCATACGCAAAACGGACGGCAATCCGATGGGACTGGTACGCCCAGAGTTCCTTGATCAGGCGGTACTCCTCTTCCTCTTTCCACTTGCGGGTGAGGAATTCTAGAATCGCTGGCCGCCCCTGAAAGAACTCAGAACGATTACGCCACCGGCTGTCTATCGTGTACGCAAGTGCGACCGATTGGGGAGCACGCGTGTTCCAGGCATCCTCCGCCTTGCGCACCTTCACCAGCGCAGTCTCCCGATCGAACGGAGGCAGCGGTGGTCGTTGGTCAGACATCGTACCTCCCAGGATCACCGCTTCACGAATGTGCCTTCCAGCGCGCACTGTCTATACGTTGATCGCCATTCCTTCCACTGCAGAGAAGCCATCAAGCAGAGCCTCATACAGCGTCGGGTGTGCATGAATCGTGAACATCATCTCCTCAACCGTCGCCTCAAGTTCGATCGACGTCACCGCCTCGCTGATAAGTTCTGTCGCCGAAGGACCAATAATATGGACACCGAGAATCTCGCCATACTTCGCGTCGGACACAACCTTCACAAAGCCATCGTGGGCATCAAGAATCGTGGCCTTCGAGTTCCCCACGAAGGGGAACTTGCCCACCTTCACCTGGTAGCCTTTCTCCTTGGCCTGCGCCTCCGTGAGGCCGACTGAGCCGATCTGCGGGTCACAGTAGGTGCATCCCGGGATGCGATCCTTGCGCACCGGACGTGCATATTTGCCGGCAGCTTTGCTCGCTACGACGATACCGGCCATCGCACCCACATGCGCCAGCTGCGGCAGACCGCCCACGATGTCGCCGATGGCATACAGTCCCGGAATCTTCGTCTCCATCCACTCGTTCACCATTACAAAATTGCGTTCAAGTTCGAGACCCACCTTGTCCAGTCCAGCATCGTAGGTACGCGGTGCGCGACCCACAGCAACAAGCACCTTCTCAGCGCTCTTCGACTGCGATTTGCCCTGTGCGTCGGCCCACTTCACCGTGACGCCGGTTGCCGTCTTCTCAATGCTCGATACCTTGCAACTCGTATTAATCTCAATCCCGCGCTTCTTGTATTGACGGGCAAGCTCCTTCGAAACCTCCTCGTCCTCTACAGGAACGACACGCGGCAACGCCTCGATTATGGTTACCTCTGCTCCGAAGCTGTTCATCACCGAGGCAAACTCTACGCCAACTGCACCCGAGCCAATCACAATCATCGACTTCGGCATCTGGGGAAGCGTAAGGATCTGCATGTTCGTCAGGACTGTGTCGTCCGCCGGATAGCCCGGCAGTGTGCGCGCATCCGAACCCATCGCAAGCACAACCTTCTTGCCCTTCACCATCGTCTTCGTTTGCTGCGTGTACCCCTCTGCTTGAAGGTCGCGTCCGCGATTCTCTGCTTTATCCTCGTCTGTTACCTCAACGGACCACACACCGTCTTTCGGCAATCCCACGAGACGTCCATGCCCGCGCACCACCGCGATCTTGTTCTTCTTCATCAAAAAATCCAGGCCCTTGGTGTGCTTCAGCGTGATATCGTTCTTCCGCTTCAGCACGTTGTCCCAGTTCAGCCTGGGCTGACCCACATTATCGATTCCAAAACTCTCCGCATCCTTCAGGTGATCCCATATCTCGGCTGAGAACAACATGCTCTTGGTGGGTATGCAGCCCCAATGGAGACACGTTCCTCCCAGCTTGTCTGTCTTCTCAATCAAAGCAACCTTGAGGCCAAGTTGCGCCGCGCGTATGGCGCAGGTATAGCCGGCGGGACCCCCGCCAATTAGAACCAGGTCGTAAGTAACTTCTGCCAAGGGTATTGCTCCGTTTCGTGCGGTATTTCGGTTCGTGGCCTGCCGCAAAGCGCTATCGCCAACCGGCCATGGAAGGGCTTCTCCAGTGTACGACGCGGAAAGAGTTGCCTCCCACCGCAACGGTCCTCACAGGAAAAGAGAAAGGCCGCCTTGTCGGCGGCCTTTCTTCCTCATCAAAAAGATTTAGTCGCCGGCGACTAGATCTTCTTCCTTCTGCGCGACCGGTGCCGCAGCCTTGATCTCGCCAAGAGCCACGAAGCCGCCCGGCATCTCGGGCTCCTTCAGAATCTCCGTGCGGTAAAGCTTGGCCATCCGTGCATTCTCCGCGTCCTGCTTCAGCTTCGCATCCCGCGCACGGATCTTCTCTTCACGCGAGTTCTTTGCGATCCCTGACTTCTCGAACGTATCGTTCGCCGCAGAATTTACATGCTCTTCGTTCAGCACCAGGTCGTACTTGTCCTGCTTCTCGAGGCCTACCTTCTTGCCGCCCGCGAAGATCTCGTGACGGCCATGCTCCTCATACCACTTCGTCAGGGACGATGTCATATGCATCTTCTCGATGATGTTGCGCCAGCCTACGCCGGTGTTGTACGCGCAGAAGCTGATCTCACCCTCTTGCGTCGCATACGGGATGATGCACTGCTCTGTCCGTCGGAAATCGTAATTGAACAGATCCTGGAACCACATGCCGGCGATGAAGAGGAAGTTCCAACGATCCTTGCGACGCTTTTCGATGTCGCCGAGCGTCCGGTCTGCCGTTACCTTGCCGTAGTTACGGCCCGTCGCTCCAAAGCACTTATCAAACTTCTGCAGCAACGAGAAAATGGAGAAGTGTGTAGGCGCCTTGGACGGTTCGTAGTTCCGGATAAGCGCAAGGGCTGCACCAACGATCGTAAGCACCTTGCCGCGCGCTGCATCGTTAACCTTGGCGATATCCTTCGCAAGCTGATCAGCCTTAAGGAAGGCCGTCACTGGCACTGCTTCCTTGGTTTCCTTGTCGATCATCAGCGCCATGCCGATACCGCAGTTCGGGTGGCATCCGCAGCTCAACTGTCCCCACTCCCGCTCCGGTCCATGAACCAGGTCAGCCCAGTCCGAGAAGGTCGACATGAAGGAGATCGGGAACCAGTCACGCGTGCTCTCGCCCAATCCCGTCTGATCGCGCACATCATGTGCAAGATGGCTCAGGGTGTAACGCTGCGCCATGCGACGCTCGTCGCTCACTGCCTCGTCGCGACCCGTGAAACTCACCGGCTGGAAGGAAAGGAAGTTGATCTTCTTCGGGTTATCCAACGCAAACTGGATGATCCGCCCTACCTGCTCGTTGTTGATGCCATTGACGATCGTTGTCACCGGGACAATGTCGACGCCGGCCTCATGCAGATTGTGGATCGCCTGCAGCTTCACATCAAAGGCATTGCCGACCTTGCGGTGGGAATTGGCTGCGTTACCAATGCCGTCAAACTGCAGGTACGCGTACCGCAAGCCCGCCTCGGCCGCAGCCTTGGCAAACTCCTTCGATTTCGCAAACTCAATGCCGTTCGTCGCTGCCTGCACCGAGTTATATCCCACCTTGCGGGAGTAAGCCACCGCATCCAGGAAGTACGGCGACAACGTGGGCTCACCGCCCGAAAACTGCACGCTCATCTGACGGCGCGGCTTGATCGTGATCGCGTTGTCGAGCATCGTCTTGATCTCGTCCCACGTCAACTCATGCACAAAGCCGACCTGGTTGGCGTCCATGAAGCACGGATCGCACATCATGTTGCAGCGGTTCGTCAGATCGATCGTGAGCACGGACCCGCGGCCATGCGTAACCGTCGACGTCCCGTGATTGTGCAGAGACTCGTCATTATGCGCACGAATATCCCGGCCCGGAAACACCTCTTCCAGATGCTGCATCATCGGCGGATCAATGGACATCACGTCTTCGAAATGACCATGGATTGGGCAGTCCTTCACCATGAGGATCTGGCCGTCGCGCTCAATGATCTGCGCCTTGATCTCGCCGACCTTCTCGTTCAGCAGAATCTCATGAGGCAACTTGCCGTCAATGATCTGTTGCCGGATCTCAGGAATGCACTTGGGGCAAAGCGAGTCGGTCGTGCGCGGCCAGCCCAGCGGCGGCTTCTCCTTCTGGTAGCTCTTCAGGAGAGGCTTGTCGCTCCACTTCGGTGTGAAGCTCTTGTTCGGGCTGATTCCGTTGAACTTCTCAAACACCGTCCAACTCGCGCGTGCCCCGAGAACTACGCCTTTTTCCAACAGTTTGATGACTTTACCCATATCGTTTGTGTGTCTCCTGATCCCTTGAGCCTTCGTTGATTGGATGCAGCGTGTGCTACCCGGGCCTACGTTCCCGATGCTTCCGGCAGTTCCTAAACAGGTGCGCCCTACACTACGGAGCTACGGCTGTTTCTACATCTTTCAGGTTAGGCACATATCCCGTTGACGTCACGGGTTCTACAGCGAACGGCGCTTTTCTTGCAGCGAACGGCCGCCCCGCGAGCACCAGCGGAACGGCCCCCGACCTCATCCCGCTACACTGACGCCATGGTCCTGCGCTTCGCCACGGCCCCCGTCCTCAGCACGTCCCTCGCTCTTCTCAGTGGAGCGGCCCGCCCCGCGGGAGCCCAGACCAGCGCCGACATCGCACCCCAGTCCAATCCCACCCGCACCGCCCCTACGATCACGGTTCAGTCGCAGCTCGTCCTTGTACCCACAGAGGTCCGCACGAAGAAGGGCGACACGATCTTTGGCCTTCACGCGGACGATTTCACCATCACCGCAGACGGCATCTCCCAGCGCGTCCAGCTTGACGACTCCGGCAACCCCGTCCCCCTCTCACTTGTCGTCCTGGTGCAGTGCTCCCGCGACGCGTGGCGCGAGGGCCCGAAAATCCAGGGCCTCAGCACAATGGTGGACGCCTTGGTCGGTGGCGCTCCCGCGCGCGTCGCCGTCGTTGACTTCGGCAAAGAGCTTGAACTTCTCACCGGCCTGACCGCCGATGCCGACAAACGCGACGCCGCCTTCCGCAAACTCCAGCCCTGCTTCGACGACCCCGGCGCCGGCATCTTCGACGCCCTCTCCTACGCCAATCGCCTCCTGGATCGTGATCGCGCCACCGGACGCCGCGTGGTCCTCATGATCTCTGAAACCCGCGACCACGGCAGCCTGGCGAAACCCGCCTCTGTCATCGAGGCGCTCAACCGCTCCAACACCATGGTCGATGCCGTTACTTTTTCACCTGGCCGTGACGCCATGGTGGAGGACGTGAAAACCGCGGACGGCGCAACCGGCAGCGTCATCGGCCTAGTCGGCATGGCCATTCAGGCGCTCCGCAAGAATGTCGCAAAGGAATTTGCCCGCGAAACCGGAGGAGAGTACATCAACTTCGCCTCGCAGCACGGCTTTGACCGCAGCCTCAACACCCTTGCCAATCGCATCCATAACGGCTATCAACTCAGTTTCGTACCCCACTTCCCGGCGGGCTCTCCAGCAGCCGGCCCCGGCCTTCACCAGATCACGGTCCATGTCGACAAGTATCCCGATGCCGTCGTCGAACACCGTGCCGACTACTGGGCCACCCCGGCCGTACCTTCGCCATAAGCTAAGTCGCATCACCGCCTCGCCCCGCCGGCATCTACGCTCTGAAGCAAACGCCGACAAGCCCCACACGCACATCGAGGGTGCTCACACGCAAACCCCACTCCCTTGCCGCCCGCCAGGTCAGCTATCTACCTCGTGCAACGCCGCTAACCCGTCCGTAGCGCCTCGCCAAACGCCCCAAAGGTCCTCTTCGCAGCTGCAATCGTGAGTCCCGCATCCTGGTCTGGAATCGCACGAACCTTCTCCAGCACCTCACGCCACATCTCCCCCGTCAACTCGCCATGCCCCTGAAAGTAGGAGTCGCCCACTCCCGGCGCCATCCCCAGAACCTGCTCGACATGCCGTGCCAGAAAGCGTCCACCCAGGGTGGAACCCTCCACGACATACACCGCCCCAAGCAGACTTGCACCAAAGCCGTCCTTACCTGGATCTCTTGAACTTGGTTCCGCTTCCCCTGTCACAATCGCATGCCAGTCTGCAGAAGCTCTCTTCGTCTCCGCCCCATGCACTCCCATGGCTTCCAGGTCCGCCCGCAAAAGGTGACTCCGCCGCCGCCTCTCCAGCATGCCGCGCAGGTCGCCGCTCGCCACACCATCCACCCAGCTCTCCCAGCCCTGCACAAGCGGAGAAAGCGCCCCAAGCACTTGTACATAGATTTCGCGCGTCAGCCCAGTGCTCATGAGCGGCATCAGGCTTTCCGTCGCGTCGTGCTCCGCGCGCGTAGCGTCACGCAGTTCTTGTGGGTCCATAGTGTTATTCTCTCGCACCGCGCCAAATTGCTAATCTCCCGGTGCATCACCCCATGGGCCACACGGCGTGCGAGTCGGCGTCCAACGCATCCGGGCCCGCGACGCATCACTTCACCAAAGAACGCTTCACCGGCCACTTCCGCACGCGCCGGCTCACGGAATCTCTATGCTCGCAAACGTCAGACTGCGCCACTTCTCTTCTGCACTCGCCGCCCTTCTGCTCTCCACCGCCGCGCTCACAGCCGAGCCTCTTCCTGGCCGCCTGCAAGGTGCCTGGCGCATCACCCGCATCCTTCCCACCTCCAACACCGCGTGCTGGAGCACGGAACAGGCCCAGCTCCTCGTGGGCTCCACGCTTATGTATCGCGAAGAGGCACTGCGCTGGCGCGATGGGGCCGTTCCCCTCTACGACGTCACCACGCGCACCGTAACTGCCGACGACTTCAGCAAGGAAAATGGTGCCGCCGAAAAGCGGGCCAGCTTCAGCCAACTCGGTATCCACGCCCGCTCCGTCCTGGAGGTCGACCTTCAGCACGAGGACATGGACATCACCGGCGCAACCACAGAAGTCCCCGGAGACACTGTCCTGCTCGCCGGTCCCAACCGCATCATCATCCAGGCCTGCGGCGTCTTCTTCGAGGCATCGCGTAACGCAACCGTCACCCACGCCAGCCTTCGCCGCTAGCAATTCGCGGTATGCGCCCTACGCCCTCGCCAGCGAAGCTGCAGCCTACTGCCGCAAACTCACCATCGTCACACCCTGCCCGCCCTCGTTATACGGCGGCTCCTCCACCCCCGTCACATGCGGATGCTTCTTCAGGTAATCCCGCAGCGTCCGCCGCAACACCCCCATCCCCACCCCATGCACCACCCGGATCCGCGGCAGCCCCGCCAGAAACGCCCGCTCCACAAACCGGTCCACCTCCGCCTCCGCCTCATCCGCCGTCCGCCCAATCACATTGATCTCTGACGTCATGTAGTCGGAATCACCGCCCGCCACCGTCACCCCACCCCGCCTCCGGCTCATCATCTCCGGCGAGGGCTCCTTCACCGGCGTCAACTCCGCAATATCCGTCCGCGGCACCCGCGTCTTCATCGTCCCAAAACTCACCTCCAGCGTCTTCGCGTCGATCACCCGCACCACCACGCCCTCACGCCCTCCCAAACTCCGCAACCGCACCAGATCCCCCGCCTGCGGCTCACCCTCACGCCGAGCCTTCTTTGCACTCGCGCTCCCCGGAGCAGGCGTCGCATGTGTCTCGACCGCACTTTGAAACTGCTCACTAAACTCCCGCCGCAACCGCGCAATTCGCAGCGCCGAGTCCTTCGCAATCTTCTGCGCGATCGTCTTGTCATCGATCGCCTTCACCGTATCCCGCAACTGCGCCTCAAAGTCCTTGATCAGCTCCGACAACTGCCGCTCCAGCTCCCGCGTCCGTGCCTGCTGCT
>CAZZWG010000002.1:0-1904 GCA_964657685.1 Verrucomicrobia bacterium Tous-C9LFEB
TTCGGCAGCAGGAAGTTGCGGCCGTAGCCGTCCGCAACCTTGACCACATCGCCGCGATGGCCGAGGGTCTCGATGTCCTGCTTAAGGATTACTTCCATGGTTTGTCTCCAACAGCATTCGGTGGAACGCTGTCCGTTCGTGAAGGGACCGGCAGAAAAGCAGAGTCCCTTCGGGGATGACGACTAAAGAGCAAAGGCGCTAGTACTTGGCGGCGTAGGCCAGCAGCGCGATGGCGCGTGCCTGCTTGATGGCGCGGGTCAGCTTGCGCTGGAAGGGCGCCGAGGTGCCGGTGAGGCGGCGCGGGATGATTTTGCCGCGGTCCGAGACGAACTGCTGCAGCAGGCGCACGTCGCGATAGCTGATGGAGTCGATCTTCTCCACGGTGAACTTGCAGACTTTTTTGCGGCGGAAGAACTTGCGGTTGCCGCCGGCGCCGCCTGGGCCACCGCCGCCGGGACCGCCGGCAGGACGGGGACCGCGTGGCCCGCGAGGACCGCCTTGACCCTGGGAGCCGCCCCCGCCCTGGGAACCGCCCTGACCCTGAGGACCGCCGCTGGAGGGTGCGCCTGCACTCGGTGCTGGTGCTGCTGTGTTCTGGATTTCGTCAGCCATTTTGGATTCCTTTGTGCCGAAGGGCGGGAAGCGCTTCGGCGGGTTTGGCGGCCTTCGCTCCAGATCCGCATTGGGATCCCTGGACTTGAGGAAGCGATGTGCCGCGTTGCGGTGGTGGGTGGAGAGCTTGTGGGCTCGTCCGGAGGATTACACCTGCGCGGCGGGCTGTGGTTCGCCCTCTTCCGCGGCTGCGGGGACGGCGGTGACTTCCTGCGGCTCGGGAGTGCCCGGTGCAGGGGTGGCGCTCTCCGCAGGTGCGGAGGTATCGGCTGCGGCGGAGAGATCCGCGGCGACTTCCGGGTTCTCCTGCGGGAGGGCGGACCGCTTGACGTGGGCGGCGCGGTGGGCCTTGATCTTGTTGACGCGCTTCTCTTCCTCGTCGGTGCGGACGGTGAGGAACTTGATGACCTGCTCGGTAACGCGGAGGCGGCGCTCGACTTCAGAGATCAGGCTGGCCGGGGCGTCGACGATGAGCAGGATGTAGATGCCGTCATTGAACTTGTTGACGGTGTAGGCGAGGCGGCGACGGCCCATCTTTTCGACCTGCTTGACGGTTCCACCGCCACCGGTGACATAGCCGGAGAAGGTTTCGACGCTCTTGTCGACATCGGCGTCCTCAAGGTCGGGGCGCAGGATGTACATCACTTCGTAGCTGCGATTCATGGGGCTTCTTTCTGCGGGGTTCGTGCCCCGCACCGCTCCGGTTGCTACTCCGGGGCCGGTTTGGCTCGGTTTAGAAAGCTGGATCTTTGGGAAGATCGGGCTTTCGGTTAAATTCATTCATCGCCGCGCTGATGCCTTTCGCAAGAATGGCTTCGACGGCGCGTACTGCAAGCTCCAAACCTTCGTCCAGGGCGGCGAGCTCAGGCTTGCGCATCGGTGCAAGCAGATACTTTGTGCCGCCGGACTTGGGAGCCGGGCCGGAACCGGGCGATGTCTTGCCCACTCCGATTCTGACCCTTGTCCACTGTGCGGTGCCGAGGGCTCCAGTGACGGAGATGGCGCCGTTGTGGCCGTTGGCTGAACCGCTGGCGGCGAGTTTGATGGCGCCGAGCGGGAAAGCCAGCTCGTCATAGAGAACGATGAGGTCCTCGACGCCGAGGTTGAGATCCCTGAGGAGTGCCGATACTGCCAAGCCGCTCAGGTTCATAAAGGTTTCGGGTTTGGCTAACAGGACATCATGTCCCATGAGCCGGGCCCGGCCGGTTTCTGCGCGTCCCCGGCGGTTGTTGACCGCTACGTCGCAGATGGCGGCGATGGTGGAGGGTGATGTCAAGTGGCTATTGATGGAG
>CAZZWG010000002.1:1914-18976 GCA_964657685.1 Verrucomicrobia bacterium Tous-C9LFEB
CAACGGCCATGAAGCCTGCATTGTGCGGCGTCTGGAAGTACTCCATGCCAGGATTGCCGAGACCAACGATGAGCTTCATAGGATCGGGGTTCAGGGATCAGGGTCCAGGGCTCAGGAGGTTGTGCCGGGTCCTGGACCTGAACGCTGGATCCTTACTTGGTTTCGGCCTCCGGCTTGCCCTTCTTGGCTACTTCGGGCTCGGCAGGGGCGCTAACGACGGGTTCTGTGCTGGCGTCTTCCTTCGGCGTGGTGATGTGGGCGACGAGCTCATCTTCCCCGCTGAGGAACTTCAGGTTGCCGGCATGCGGAAGATCCTTGATGTGGATGGTGCCGTTGAGTTCAAGGTCCGTGATGTCGACATCGATGTGGCTGGGGATGTCGTCGGGAAGGCACTCGATCTCCACCTCGTGAAGGACCTGCGAGAGGACGCCGCCCTGCGTCTTGACGCCGACCGCCGTGCCGGTGAGCTGCACCGGGACTGAGACCCGCATGGCGACGTTCATCGCGATGCGCTTGAGGTCGATGTGGAGGAGCTTGCCTTTGATCGGCTCATTCTGCCAGTCAACGATCATGACCTTCGCGGGAGCGGAGCCCTCGATATTGAGGTCGAAGATGGTGTTGTGGCCGGACTCCGAGTAGAGGATTTTGGTGATCAGCTTGGGGTCTACGGTCACGGGAACGGAGGGCTGACCGGCGCCATAGACCACGGCGGGGATGAGGCCCTGCACGCGGACGCGGCGTGCGTGGTTTTTATTGAAGGTGCCGGTGCGCGTCGTCGCGGTGACGGCTTCTATCGTTTTGTTTGCCATAACTTCCTTTCGGGCGCGAAGAGGAAGACCAGAGCTGGTCGTTCCGTCTTCACTCCGTTCGCGGCCTAGCGCCGCTTGTTCTGTGGGGTCGACTTCAGGAGTGAAAATTTCCGTGAAGGACCCAGGTTTTAGTTGAACAGCGTGGAGACCGAGGTTTCCATGTGGATGCTCTCGATGGCGCGGCCCAGCAGGCCGGACACGGGGCGAACTTTGATCTTGCTGACGGCCTGTGCGGCGGGGGTCAGTGGGATGGTGTTGGTGACGATGAGCTCTTTCATGCCGGAGGCCTCGATGCGCTCGACGGCGGGGCCCGAGAGTACGGCATGCGTGGCGCAGGCATAGACGGACTCCCCACCCTGTTCAAGGAGGGCATCGGCTGTTTTGCAGAGGGTGCCGGCGGTGTCGACGATGTCATCGAGGATGAGGCAGGTGCGGCCGCGGACGTCGCCGATGACGTTCATGACTTCGGTGATGTTGATATCGGTGCGGCGCTTGTCGACGATGGCGAGCGGCACTTCAAGCTTCTTGGCAAAGAAGCGGGCACGCTCCACGCCGCCGGCGTCGGGGGAGACGACGGTGAGGTTGGGGAGATTGAGCTTGCGGAAGTAGTCGACGAGGACGGGGGAGGCGAAGAGGTGATCGACGGGAATATTGAAAAAGCCCTGGATTTGCGCGGCGTGGAGGTCGACAAAGAGCGCGCGGTTGGCGCCGGCGGTGACGAGGAGGTCCGCTACGAGCTTGGAGGTGATCGCGACGCGGGGACGGTCTTTGCGGTCCTGTCGGGCGTAGCCGTAATAGGGAACGACGACGGTAATACGGCCGGCGGATGCGCGTCGCAGGGCGTCGATCATGATCAGCAGTTCCATCAGGTGCTGGTCGGTAGGAAAGCAGGTTGGCTGAATGACGAAGACGTCCGCGCCGCGCACATTTTCCAGCAATTGAAAGCGGATCTCGCCGTCCGAGAAGCGGCGAAAGTCCGTCTGGACGAGCTGCACGGCGAGAAAGTCAGCGATTTCCTCGGCCAACGCGCGATTGGCGGAGCCGGAGACGATTTTGAAGTGCTTGTCTTCGCTGAGCTTCGACGCCTTTTTCGGCTGGGATGCCGGTTTAGCGGAAGCGCCATTGACGCCCGGGTTGGTGGCCTCGGGCGTCCCTTGCGGTGGCTCGAGGACAGCACTCTGTGTGCTGGCCTCGGTACCTTTGTGGGTGGAACTCGGGAATGGAACCGCTGTCATACCGTTTTCGTTCGCCATGCTCTGAGACTCCGTAGGTTGGTTGACCTGGTGAGAGTGTCTTACAGCTAGGTTGAGTGCTGCCGGTGGCTGGTTCCTCCGCCGGGTGAAGCGACCGATCAAAAACCGCGATTCCATCACGGCGCGGGAGCGATCATTGTTGCGCTTCCCGGCCGGGTACTTCTTTGGCTTGCTTCCGTCCGGTGAACCGGGCGGTGTTGCTCAATGTCCGGCAGTCTGTTTTATCTGCCGTCGATTTCAAAAGCTCCCGTTTCGTTCTCGGGTCGGAAGGCAGGCTACGACCAAGGGGTTGGTTGGGCGACCAGGATTCGAACCTGGACTGAGTGCGTCAAAGGCACTTGACCTACCGTTAGTCGATCGCCCATTGCATTCCGGTGGATGACCGGAGAACAACCTTGCGAACCGTTTCGTGCCGTATGCCAACAGAGCGGTTCGCGCGGTACACAACCAGCTTACGCGAACATCTGTTGCCAGTACCGTTGGCGGGGGAGCGTCTCCGTAAGAAGCGCCCGGATGCCTAGGGACTGCACACGTTGTTGAGCCTCGCGCGCGGCTTTCTGAGACCCGTAGATCCCGAAGAGCGCCGATCCGGAGCCGGACAGGGCAGCATAGAGCGCCTGCGAAGCTTCGTGACCCGAGGTACCAGACTCGCTGTCCAAAAGGACTCGCTTGATGTTCCGAAGGGAAGGGTGCTGCCGAAAGGCAACCGACTCGAAGTCGTTCTCTACCCCGGCACGGACAAGCGCGAGAAGGGGATTCTCGGCCAGATCACCAGGGTGTCCCTGTGAGCTTCCGCTCACTTCCGTGCCTTTCGGCAGGGTTCCTTGCCAAGACGACCGAGGCTGTACAGGAAGGGGGTTGGTGATACCGGTTGTTTCTCGCCCGGACCCAGTGGATGTCCACATGGACGCCAGAACGCGGCTCAACTCTCCGAGTCTATCGCTCGGGGGAGTCTGGGTCAAGTCAGAGCGTCCGGTTTCCATTTGCGCGTCTATGTCCCGAAAGGCCTGCGCGGTAGAGACGCCGACGCTTGGGATCGCGACGACCACGGGCAAAGCCGGCGAGTCTGGGAGCGGAAAAACCGATTCGCCGCGGTTTAAGCCGAGAACTGTACCCCCCAGCAGAAAGAGGGGGACATCGGAGCCGACGGCGGCGGCCAGGGAGAGGCGCTCCTGGCCGGGAAGCGATATTCCGAGTTCATGCTCGAGCCCAAGCAAGGCGGCGGCGGCGTTTGCGGAGCCTGCGCCAAGGCCGCCCTGGATGGGGAGGCGTTTTTCGATCGTGATGTGAACCTCGGCGGTGATGCCGAGCCGGTCCAGGGCGCCCGCCACCATCTTGTAGGCCGTGTTCCGGTCGCAGTTGCCGGCGGCGGTCGATGGAACTGCAGGATGGTTGGCCCCCAGCGTGATCTGCGTGAAGGAGGATGGGCGGGCAGCGACGGTGACCAGGTCGTGCAGGGCGAGGGTCTGGTAGGCGGTCGTGAGCCCATGGAAGCCGTCAGGGCGCCTGGGGCCGACGGCCAGACCCAGGTTGATTTTGCAGAACGAGCGAACACGACTGGACACTCCTCTATTCTAGGCAGTTTGGCGAGCCACCCCTGTGTAGCGCACGAAGGTAACGCTTCAGAAGGGGGAGACACCTCCACGCAATGGGGTATTCGTTGGACGAAAGTATGTCTCTACACTCCAGATCAAGCTCGTCGGAGAAAACCAGCGTGAGAACAGCAACCGAACGTTTGCGGATGGCGATTGCCGCTCTGCCTCAAGGGGAACCTGCTTTTGCGGTTCTGAGGATCGGGATCGACGATTTCCGTCTGGTAAACGACACCTTCGGGCATGCCATCGGCGACGAGGTTCTGGATCTTGCGGACAAGCGGCTCCAGGCTGCAGTGCGGGAGCATGAATTTGTAGTGCGTTTGCCGGGGGACGAGTTCGCCGTGCTGCTGCACCCGATGGATTCGGTGATCCGCGCGGGTGCGGCCGCGGACCGCTTCAACGACCTGCTGCAGCGGGTGTACCTGGTGCGCGGCGAGGTGGTAAACGTGACGGCGTGCCTGGGCGTGGTACTGGCGCCGGAAGATGGCACGGATGCGGAGGTCCTGCTTCTGCGTGCGGGAGCAGCCTTACAGTGCGCCAAGGGAGCCGGTACGGGGATGGTTCAGTTCTTCGAGCCGGCCATGGAGGAAAACAGAAAGAAGCGGCACTCCCTTTCGCTGGACCTTCGAAAGGCCCTTCTTCTGCACCAGTTCGAGGTTCACTACCAACCGCAGATCGACGTGAGCACGGAGACCCTGACGGGTTTTGAGGCGCTGCTGCGGTGGCGGCACCCGGATCTTGGCTGGATCTCGCCGGCGGACTTCATACCGCTGGCTGAGGAAACGGGATTGATGGGCATGATCGGCGATTGGGTGTTGAACACAGCCTGTGAGCAGGCCGCGCGGTTGCCCGAGGGCCTGGTGATGGCCATTAATGCTTCGCCGGTGCAGTTCAAGAATGGCCAGTTTGCCCAGGCCGTTGAACGGGCACTGGGGCGTGCGGGGATAAGGGGAGAGCGGATTGAGATTGAAGTTACGGAGGGCTTGCTGCTGAAGAACGAGGCGGTGGTTGTCGCGGCTCTGCACAGCCTGCACCGCATGGGTGTGCGGCTGGCGATGGATGATTTCGGGACCGGCTACTCCAGCCTGGGTCAGCTGGCGAAGTTGCCGTTCGACAAGATAAAGATCGATCGCTCCCTCGTGGGCGGAACGGCGAAGGAGCGTGCCATTGTTCGCGCGATTGCGACGCTGGGTGAAGGCATCGGCATGGCGACGCTGGCTGAGGGTATCGAGACGAGAACGCAGCTGGCGCACGCGGAGGCCGACGGCTGCAGCGCCGTGCAGGGATATCTGTTCGGCAAGGCGGTGCCGCCCGAGGCTCTTGGGGACATTGTGCGGCAATTTGGTTTGAAAAATGATGTTCAGGTGATGATGAGGGCATAGCAACGTGAATGAAAGGGTCTACCAGATTCTTTATTGCAGCAGAAACACCCTCAGCGGGACTGCCGAGCAGGATAAAGCGCAGCTTGACAGCATCCTGCGAGCTTCCCGCATCAACAACGGACGCGTTGGTGTAACCGGGGCCCTCTTCTACAACACGGTTTTCTTCGCGCAGGTGCTGGAAGGGAGCTTTGCACAGGTTCAGCGGGTTTTCGAACGGCTCCAGATGGATGTTCGACATTCTGACCTGGTCGTTCTGCAGAGCGGATTTACCGGGCATCGTGACTTTCCCGACTGGTCCATGGCCTTTGCGGCGGTGTCCGCGGACATTGAGCTTCCTGCTTTGGCGGGCACGTCCCGCGCCCATTCCCTGGCCGCGGAAGAAATCATGACCTTTCTGCGGGAGGTTGTCATCAAGCAGGAGAGCTGGGCTCTTCCGAAACGTGCAGCCCAGGCTCCTCCCAAGGAGATTGCCTTCGCGTCGTGAACAGCGGCAGCACTAGAAGATCTGGAAGTTCACATCCACGTACAAGTCGACCTTCACGGGTTTGCCATTCTGCATTGCGGGTTTGAACTTATACTGGCGGACGGCCTCGATGGCCTTTTCGTCCAGGCCCATCCCGACGCCACGAACGACTTTGACGTGGCTTGCGTTGCCATTCTCGTCCACCCAGAGGTAGACCTCGACGTTGCCGGAGAATTTTGCCTTGCGGGCCTCTTCCGAGAACTCCGGGTCCACTTGCGAGACCAGCACCGGTGGCCGTACCGAGCCGCCAATGTGCATGACGCCCCCGCCGTAATTTCCGCCGGAACCAGGCCCGATGCCGCTGCCGGAGCCTGAGCCGATCCCCGTGCCATTGCCATTGCCAAGCGAATTGCCGGCGAGCGTCGAACTTGGCAGCCCCAGGTCGGGCATCTTGTTGTCGGCCAGCTTAAGGTCTTTCTGCACCACAACCGTTGGTTCGACTGCCAGCTTCGGAGGGAAGGTTGGGGGCGCCTTGGGAGGCACGATCTGGGTGTCCGCGAATTTGGGGAGGTGCCCCTTTGAGACCGGCGCGAGGTCGTGCTGGCCACCTCCGCCCCCCATTTTTTCTGCCCTTGGCATGATCGGCGGGGGAGGAGGGGGCGTCGGGGCGACGAGGGTCGCTACCTGGGGCGGTACCGGAGCCGCGATCTTCACATGCCGCGCAATCAGCAGCGCGATCAGCGCAAGCAACACCCCGTGCGTGAGGATGGCAGTCCAGAAGGAAGCTTGCGAACGTGGCGCCCTGATGCCATTCGCCATGGAAAGGAAAGGCACAGAGACTGCGGAAGACGGTGGGGCTGCCGCGTCGGCGGCATTGGCAAGGTGGGCCTGCAGCCGCTGGGTGTAGCCTGGGGGCGGATCCGCGGCGCCGCGCTCGGCGAGAGTCTGGTTCAACGCGCGGTCGAAGGTCTCACTGCGGTTTTCCTGATCTATCGAGTTCATGAGCTTCATCGTTCGGGTCCTCGGGCCGCAACCTCGCGGCCACGGGCACTGCGTTGCATTTCGTCGTATTGCACCCGGAGCTGTTGGCGGGCCCGCATAAGACGGGTACGCACCGTACCTTCGGGCAGATCCATGACATCGCCAATCTGGCGCGAGTTCATCTCCTCGACTGCCGACAGAAGCAGTGGCTCACGGAGATCGGCCGGCAAGCGGTCAATCAGAGCATGAAGCAGGGATCGCTGGCCGGCATCCACCGCGCTGCTCTCCGGTGACGGCTCATCGTCCTCGACCCGCAGCAGGGCGAGGTCTCCCTCGTCGGCCGGCGGGCGTGCGCCGAAGCGGTCCAGGGCACACCGCCAAACTGTGCGGGCGAGGAAGGCAGGTTCATTGGTGACCGTCTGCCAGGCCCCGGAACGGAGGAGCTTCAGCAGGGCGTCGGCTACCGCATCTTCCGCGTCCGCGGGGTTGCGCAGAACGCTGTGAGCGACACGGTAGAGCAGGCGTGCGTGCTGATTGACGATGCGGGTGAAGAAGGCGTCGCGAAGCTGAGTTACGTCGTGAGTGGGTGGGGAGCCGGCCATTGTTGCCTTACATGTGTATAGACCCTTGGAGGCCGGCAAGTGTTCACACTGCAACGATCTTTAGTCACCACGGAGAGTACACGAGCGTTCCCTCCTGCTTTTGCGACGAGCGTTGTGAGGCTAGTGCGCGTCGAGTTCGATCTTTCCCACGACCCGGGGCGGCCGCTTCAGGAAGAAGACGAGGGGCAACAGCGCGGCCAAAAGGTAGGTGAACATCCGGTACTGGTCCATGTAGGCCAGCAGGGAGGATTGCTCCTGCAGTCGGCCATAGAGGAGAGCCAGGCCGGCATAGCCTTGATTGGCGCTGGCAACGCCCTGGGCACCGGTAACCGCATGCATAGCAGCCTGCGTGGCGGGATTGGATGGGGCCAGGTTGGCGGCCAGGTAGCTCTGGTGTGTCTGCGCGGTACGCTGAAGAAAGGTGCTGGAAAGCGCGATTCCGATGCTTCCGCCCTCATTGCGGACGAGGGCATAGATTCCGGCCGCGTTCGAGCTCTGGTCTGCCGGCAGAAAGCGGAACATGATGGTGCTGAGCGGAACGGTCGTCATACCCAGCCCCAGGACCTGCACGACACGCGGCCAGATGAGGTTGGATTCCCCTACCTGAAGATTACCGAGCGAGAGCCACCATGTGCCGGCCGTCAGTGTGACGATTCCGGCGGCGATGAGGCGGCGAGCGTCGGTGCCTTTGCTGAGGAGCCAACCCACGATGGGGACCTCGATCATGGTTACGAGACCGGCGGGTGAAACGGCGAGCCCGGCCTGCGTGGCGTTGTAGCCCATGAGTTCCTGCATGAACTGGGGGAGGAGGAAGGTAGAGGCGTAGAGGGCGGTGTAGACGCCAAGAACGATGAGGCAGCAGAAGGCGAAGTTGCGCTCTTTGAGGAGGCGGAGGTTGACTACCGGCTTGTCGGTATGGAGCTCCCAGAAGATGGCCCCGAGCAGGCACGAAACGGCGACGAAGGCGCTGCACGCGATGAAGGTGGAGCCGAACCAGTCAAGCTCCTGACCCTTGTCGAGAACGATTTCCAGCGATGCAAGACCGATAGAGACGAGCGCAAGGCCGGTGCCGTCGATGCGAAGCTTTTTGCCCTTGTTGGCGAGGCGCGCGAGGGTGAGGTGCGGCGGATCCTGGAGGACCATGCGGGTGAAGAAAGCACAGAGCAGGCCAACGGGGATGTTGATGTAGAAGATCCAGCGCCAGGAGTAGTTGTCCGTGATCCAGCCGCCGAGGGTGGGGCCGAGGACGGGTGCGCAGAGGATGGCTACTGTGTAGACCGCCATGGCCATGCCGCGCTTTTCACCGGGAAAGGCATCGGCGAGGATGGCCTGGACGCTGGGCTGGAGACCACCGCCGGCGAGGCCCTGGAGGACGCGAAAGATCACCAGCGTTGCGAGGGTTGGCGCGATGCCGCAAGCCGCCGAGAAGACGGTGAAGAGCGCGACGGAGATCAGGTAAAAGTTCTTGCGGCCAAGAACGGACGAAATCCAGCCGGAGATGGGAAGAATGATGGCGTTGGCGACGAGATAGCTGGTCAGCACCCAGGTGGACTCGTCCTGCGAGGCGGAGAGGGAGCCAGCGATATGGGGCAGAGCCACGTTAGCGATCGAGGTGTCGAGAACCTCCATGAACGTGCCCATGGTGACGACGAGAGCGATGATCCAGGGATTGAAGACGCGGGCGGGACTTAGCGTGTTGGCCTGGGCGGCGGTCGGCGGCGGATCCAGAGGGATGTTGGGCTCGAAGCGGGTGGCGTTCGCGCTGAGCGAGGTTTCCGCCCGTGCGACGGCGCTTTCGGCGTCCTCCGCTGTGCTGGAACTCCGGCTGTTCCCTTCTGCTTTCGCCGGCGGCTCGAGAACTGACTCTTCGGTCACAACTATGACTCCCTGGTCATTAGAGGAGGCTGGGGGAATCCGGGATGCATGGGTTTTTCTGCCGGTGTTGTGCTAGGGTGTGCAGGTGCCGGTAGTTGCCCATTCCGCCGCGCGTTCCCGCCGTAGCGATGCCCTGTGTGCCCTGCGGCGGCAGGAGATTCTCGCGGCGGCGATCAAGCTGTTCGGGCGTAAGGGCTTTGACGCCACCCGGGCAGAAGATATCGCGGTGACAGCAAAGATCGCGAAGGGAACGATCTACCTCTACTTCAAGAGCAAAGAAGAGATCTACAGCGCGGCGGTCGCGCAGGCCATCCAGGCACTGCAGGCGGAGATTAGCAGGAGGTCAGCGGGGGTATGTGGATTTCGGGAAAAACTCTCGGCGGCGATCCGCATTCGGCTGGAGTTCTGGCCGGAACACGAGGCGATCTACCGCTTGTTGTTGACTGTTGGCCGGGAAGCGAAGCTACGGCGGCAGACCAACGAGGTTCTTCGCGTAGCGCACGGCAGCCTGCTTGCGATCTTCCACGAGGGCGTGGCCGCAGGAGAGATTGAGGCGGGAGACTTCCGTCCGCTTGCCTGGGCTGCGCTTGATCTGGTGCGCGGATCTACGGAACGGCGCATGGACAAGCAGAGTGCAACCAGCCCTGACGAGGATGCCGCGTGGATCACGGCGTGCGTACTGGGGCAGGTTCGTGGTCTTCGCAAGCCGTAAGGGATTGCTTTTTAGCTTGTTTGGCGATGGCGCGCTCGGGGCTTTCGGAAGTCGCGGGGTTCCTCGCATCAAACGATTTGTGACCGCAACCGCAAGGGAGCGACGGATCAAGGGAGAACATGTATGGCGAGCAAGGATCTTCTAGCGCGTTTAGCCGAACAGCAGACACTTATACCGGAAACGATCGAGTTGGCCGCACAGAAGGCTATCCGCGGGGTGTTGGGTGGTGATACCCCTGAGGGCGCGAAATTGCGCGAGATCATCCACGGCTCCTGGCTGCACGAACCGCTTCACTCGGTGATGACCGATGTGCCGCTTGGTTCGTGGACGGCGGCTGTTCTGTTCGACGCGATCGGTGGCCTGTTCGGGAACAGGACGATGGACAAGGCGGCTGACGCGCTGGTGATCCTGGGACTGGCAGGAGCCGCTGGCTCGGCAATCACGGGGATGAATGACTGGTCGGAGATCAAGGCCACGGCGCCGCGCAAGGTGGGTACGGTGCATGCGCTCGCAAACATCGTGGCGACCGGGGTCTTTGGAGCGTCGTGGTTACTGCGCAGAAAACGGGACGGGCGTTCGGTGGCGCGAGCGCTTGGAGTGGTTGGTCTTGTGATTGTTTCGGTATCTGCGCACCTGGGCGGGAACCTGATCTATGAGCATGGGATTGGCGTAGAGCGCGGAAAGCGTTGGCAGGACTGATCTGCGGCACGAGTCTTGCTGGCTTGCGTACGACTAAGCCGCAACGTGCACGGGGTTCTCTGCATCGGCGGTTGCATGTAAGGGTAGTTCACCTGCTTGCTTCATGCGGTTTTCCAGCACGGCTGCCTGGATCTCCGAATTCACCTCCGCGCCGGCAAGGATCATTAAACCGGTGATGTAGAACCAGGTGAGAAGGATGATGACGCCGCCCAGTGAGCCGTAAGACGCTGTGTAGCTTGAGGAATAGTGCAGATATACACGCAGTCCCATGGACGCAGCAAGCCATCCCGCGATGCCGATGGCAGCACCAGGCGTAAGCCAATGCCAGCGCTTATTCTTTACATCCGGAGCGAAGTAGTAGATCACCGCGAAGAGGACCATCAACAAAGAGAGAACGCAAATCCAGGCAACTGTATGGACGAGGATGACCTCTGTGAGGGCGGCTGCGTGGTTCTGTTTGAAGGCAGTGACCCGGCGAACCAGGTAGTCAGCCGAGAGCATGACGAACAGTGTTGTCGTGATCACCAGAATGAGCAGAATAGTGACGCCAATCGCCTGTAGTTTTGCCTTCCAGTAGGGACGAGTTTCCTTTACTTTGTAGACAATATTCGCGGTGTCCTGAATGGCGGCGAAGCCGACGCTGGCTGACCAGAGAGCGGCGGCGAGGCCGAAGATGAACTTTCCGCCGGTTGCTGCCGCGGCGGTCTGGTTGAAGGTCTCGATGACCATCTGAAAAGCCTGGTGGGGCACAACAATGGAGAGATAGTTCAGAAGACCGACGTACACGGTGCTGGCCTTCTTCGCGACGATCCCAAGGATGCTGGACGCGCTCAGCAGCATCGGAAAGAGGGCAAAGAGGAAGTAATAGCCGAGCTCCGCAGCGCGCGAAACGAGATTGTCGTCGAGGAAGGCCTTGCCCGAACGTTTCAGCACCACCAGGGGCGAGGTGCCCTCAAAATCCCACAGATTGCCCAGGGGGGTGTGGGATACCCGTGTCCAGATATGCCGGGCCTCGGGGGTCAGGTGAGTCGGCGTATGGTCCTTGGCATCACGGGGCGGGTGGCCCGCTGTGTCACCCGTGGTAGCCGGCGCGGTGTGTAGATCGGTAGTCTCGGGCATTGGTTTTGGGTCTTTCCAGGCAGCAAGGAGAGTTCCCGGCTCGCCTTCTTTCACCTCAGATGCCGTCGCGCGGTCCGCTGGTTGGGAGAAGGATGCACGCGTTTAATGAAGCTTCGCTTCTTTCTACCGCGTTCGCGCATCTTCTAGCAGACGAGAGAAAGGTCCACAGCCGCATGAAGCGAACCCGTTCCTGGCGCTCGACCAAACTCCGACAGCTGATGCGTCTAGTCCGTGAGTCGCATGCCCGCCCCATGGAAGGGCAACCGATGTTGCCGCCCAGGGTAGGACCTGCAGAGACGGCGGTGACTTTTATAGGGCACTCTTCTTTTTTGTTGCAGGCCGCGGGTCTTGGCATCCTGGTGGACCCGGTTTTTGCGAAGCGGCTGGTCGTGTTGCGGCGGCAACGTCGGCCGGGCGTGCGTGTGCGCGATCTTCCGCGCATTGATGCCGTGCTTCTGACCCATGCGCACATGGACCACCTGAACCGGCCGTCACTGCGCGCGGTGTGCCGCGAGATGCGGCGACGGCACTTACCCGCGCCGGCGGTCATCGTGCCCAATGGTGTTTCTGACCTGGTGAAGAGCCTGGGCTTCGGAACCGTCACCGAACTGCGCTGGTGGGAGGACACCACGCTGGGGCCGCTCACGGTTACGGCGACGCCCTGCCAGCACTGGGGCGCGCGCATGTTCAAGGACACATATCGCGGCTTCGGCGGCTACGCGCTCCAGGCAGAGGGGATGCCTACCCTGTATCACTCCGGCGACACGGCTTACTTTGGTGGCTTTCATGAGATCGCGAATCGGTTGCATCCTCAGGTTGCGCTGTTGCCGATTGGAGCGTACTTCCCTGACAGCTACCGGGCGGTACACACCAGTCCTGAGGAGGCGTTGCAAGCTTTCGTTGATCTGCGTGCCGAGACGATGATTCCCATGCACTTCAACACTTTCCGGCTGGGGCGTGAGCCGATGTCGGAACCACTTCCGCGTTTACTTGCAGCGGCGCAGGCGGCTGGGTTGCGCGAGAAGATGCATCCCCTGGTCGAAGGCGAGAGCCTTGTGACGCAGGGGGCGGCGGGGGGTCATGGCGGGGCAGGTTCACTGATGGAGGCGGGAGCCGGTGGTGAATGAAGGCATGTGCGTCTTAGAAGCGACGGCCGAGTCCCCGCAACTGCGTGGCCACCGACTCCAGAGCACGCTCCGGATTTCCCGTGGGCGGCGTGACTGCCATCCTGGCAGACACTTCGCCCAGGATTCGATAGGCCATGGCGGCGCGCGTTTCAAGCGGCAGGTCAAGGGCACGGGCGAAGAAGGCTTCGATCACGAGGAGGTCCTGTTGCGTGAGACGGGCGACGGCATCGGGGGCAAAGATGGGTTCGGTGGGTGAGGCGGGGCGCCATGGATCGAGTTGCGCCTGCGCGGTGTTGGGCGCGAACAGGCCCGGCGTCCTTTGCGGGGTTCCGGTCCAGAGCAGGGTCTGGTCCTCGGCGCGCTCGTGAACGACGAGGGTACCGGCGGCGAGGTCGCCGAGCCGCTTGTTGCGCTTGTTGCAGAGCATGGTGATGACGCCGGCCAGGTAGAGGCTGGGCATGTAGTCAACGAAGCGAAGAAGGTTGCGGGCGAGGGACTCGAACAGGGTGATCTGGCGACCCGTGTCTTTGATTACGCGGAGCTTCATGACGCGTTTGCCCGGCGTCTGGCCCTGCCAGAAGGCTTCAAAGAGAGCGAAATAGCCCCAAATGATGGCGAAGACGATGAAGATGAAGCTGGCGATGAACCACTTGCCACTGAGCTTGTCTTCCGCGTGTTCGCCCTCTGCGGCCATCACGGCGATGAAGACCAGGAGAAGCACAAGCAAGGCGCCGAACTGCAGGATGTGGTCGAGCAGGAGCGCGACGAAGCGGCTGCCAATGCCGGCTACCGGAAACTCGAGCGCGACCTGTTCGGGGGTCTCGATGCTAAGCTGGTCGGCATAGCCGCGTCGCTCAAAGCTGCTGCTCATGATCACCAATTTCTGGATAGAACAAAGGAAGAATAACTGGTCCCGGCTGGAAACGCTGCTGGACGAGGTGCGCAGGGGTGGAATCGGGTCGCTGCCGAGAGCGGAGTTGCGTGAGCTGGGGCTGCTTTATCGTCAGGCGGCCGCCGATCTTTCGGTGGTGCGGGCCGATCCGTCCTCGCGATCCCTCGAGCTTTACCTGAACAGACTTGTCGGCCGCGCGCATAATTTCGTCTACTCCGGGCGGCGCATTTCGTTTTGGAGTCTATGGAATTTCCTGGCACACAGCTACCCGCGGCTGCTGCGGCGCATGTTGCCGTATATCTGGCTGGCGACGGCAGTCTTCCTGGGCACCTTCGGGCTGGGTATGCTCATTCAACTGCTGCGACCGGATTTCGCCGCGCTTATGCTCGGTCCGGCGATGATGGACAAGATCAACCACCACCAGATGTGGACCGATGCCGTACTGAGCGCGAAGCCGCAGGCCGCCAGCGGCATCATGACGAACAACATCACGGTGTGTTTTCTGACCTTTGCCGCGGGCATTACGGCGGGGCTGGGGACGTTGTTTCTGCTGTTCAACAATGGTCTGCAGATCGGCACGGTGCTGGCCTGCTGCGCGCAGCACAAGATGGCGGGCAGTCTGCTCGCGTTCATGGTCTCGCATGGAGCGCTGGAGATTCCGTCCATCATGCTGGCAGGGGCAGCGGGGTTACGTGTCGGGGCGGGGATCCTGTTTCCGGGGCAGTTGCGGCGGCGGGATTCCGTGGCGAAGGCCGGCTCGGAGGCGGTGCAGCTTGTCTCTGCAACGATCCCTCTGCTGATTATCGCGGGCAGCTTTGAGGGCTTTCTATCGCCGATTCACGGCTATGTTGCGTTGAAGTGCGCTGTTGGTGCGGTGTTGTTTACGGGTCTGGTGGTGTGGTGGAGCGAGGGCGGACGGACCCTTGCCCGAGCTTCGGTGAGCGACGATCAAAGCATCACAGCGGGACTCCCGGGCGCTATCGAAGGTTAATTGCGTAGAGGCCGCCGCGCGCGCCGATGAAGAGCGTTTTGTGGTTCGGGTCGCCAATGGCCAGGCTGCCTGGTCGTTCCGGCATTTCCAGAACGCCGGTCTGCTGCCCTTGTGCGTTGTAGACGAAGACCTGCGCTCCAGCGACGAAGATGTCCCCTGCCATCCCTTCGACGACCGAGGTACCACCGCGCCATAGAAGGGGTGTGAAGTGCAGGCGATCAAGGGCCTCCAGCGTCGCCCGGTAAACCTTATCGTCAAATTCACTCACCACCAATCGGCTTTCCCCCGCAGCGAACGAAGCCAACTGCGAGGCCTGCAGCAGCGGCTTCCATGTTCCGCCAACAAGCAGGGCGGCGCTACTGTTCGGTGCGTATACGTAGAGCCGCGGTTCATTTTTGACAATTGCCGTATAGGCCAGGTTGCTGTGGGGTGGAGCCCAGACAAAGCCACGGTGCTCCACGAGCCTCTCCAACGCAGCGCCTTCTTCGTGCAGACCCACAGGCAGCAGCAACCGCGTGTTGGGTAGTGGCTTGTCCTGGCCCTTCACAGCCTCCACTGCTCCTGAGCCATCCAGCGCGACGGCATAGACGGCCTTGCTGTTGTCCACCACCATAAGGGTCGAGGGCGGGACAAAGATCGCCGACTGCGGAGAGTCGATCTTGTCCGTGAGGATCTCGGCCTTACCCTGCGCGGCATTCCAGCGGTAGACACGATGCATCACCGCATCCGTGAAATAGACGTTGCCGCTGTTGTCGACCGTAAGTCCGGATGCGTTGCTGAACCCATCGGCAAGCTTCCGCAGCTTGCCCCCGGGGGCGAAAGCAGAAGGCAAGGGCAAGGGAGTTCCCGGAGTGACAGCAGGGGTGACAGTGAAGCTGGTGAAGTCCTGTGTTCGGACGGCGACACCTGCCGTTTCATCGACGATGCTGTTGTCGAAGGCGAGCCGCGTCATGCTGAAGTTGTGGAGGTTCTCCCAACGGATGCCCGTTGAGTTACGTACGACACTGCCGGCGAGTTTGGGCATGACGTTGCGTGAGACGCGATATTCAAACTGGTTCGCCAGCGTGATGTCATGCGCGTGATCGATCTCCAGGGCAGTGGCCTCGGCACCATCGGGTTTTTCTTCTTCGGTCTGCAGGTCGTAGATCTTCCAGTTGCCCGCATTGTGGATTTGAACTTCGTTATGCAGGTGGTGCTCGCAGGAGAGCATGTAGATGACGCCCGGGGTCTCGGTGTTCTCGATACGAAGACCGGCTTTGGCAATCGTGTCCGAAGTCCACACATCGCGGAAGATGCCTCCTCCACCGTCGCGCACCCAGATGCTGGGGTATTGTGTGCTGCGGTTTTCCTGGCTGCGCACCGAGGCAGGAGCCGGCTGCATGTGTGCCGCAAGGGCCGCTGCCAGGTGAGCCCGCCCGCGGGGGAAGTTGACATCATCCATGAAAGAACGCGTGCCGCTTTGCCACAGGATGCCCGCTGCGCGCGGGGCTACATCCGCTGCGTTGATGCCGATGCCGCTGAGGATGTTTGCGCCGCCCCTCGGTGTAATCACCAGAGGCACAGCCTCACCAGAGCCCATGAACACGGGATCTTCGTCCCATACCGTCAACTGCGTGGTGACCGGGCTGAAGCCGATGAGGATCGTGTCGGGCTTGAGCTTCAGGGATGTGCGGAGACGGTATACGCCTTCGGGGAAGTACAGGGCCCGATGGGTGTCGATGGCGCGCTGCAAGGCGGGCGTGTCGTCCGCGCCGCCATCGCCGAGAACGCCAAGCGAGTGCACATTGACCCACTCGCGCATGGGGGGCAGGGGAGGGATGTCGCTGGGAATTGGTGAGGGCGGCGCATGCAGGGCATGCTCGCGATGGCGGAGCGCGATCTGGCCCTCGCGTCCGTGCTCGTCGACTTCCTGGCCGAGGGTCAGCGCCTCTTCCACGAAGTACGGAGCGGGTGAGGGAATTGGTGTCCATCCCGCGGCCGCTTCGCCGTGTTCGAGCAGACGCGCTACGTGGGCGCACTGCACATTCTCGAGAGTGACCTCATGGTGCTGGTTCCTGACGTCGCCCAACACCACCGCGGCACGGCTGATATCGCTCAACAGAAGATCGCGGCCATAGAGTGCCTCCGGCATGTCCGGTGAAATCTCAACTGCTACCGGCACGTGGCTGATGCTTACGCGAATGAGTGTCATGCCGGCTTCTTCGGTGTGGATAGCCGCTTTGCGCTGTCCGCTGAGTTGCGCGTCCATCAGCAGGAACTGCCATGCCGGGGCAGTCTTGTGTGTGAGGATGCCGTACTCTCCTCCGTCGATCGAGACATCGCTCACCTGGTTGCTGACGTCTTCGAGCGCCGCGCGGCCCTCGCCAACGCTGAAGTGGATGTGGGACAGAAAGCAATGCTGGGCGACATGAAAGCGGACGGCGATGGCGGCAGGGTTGCCGGGGCCGATCTCGAAGTCGATGTTGCTTAGAGCGCTGTAGAAGGTGAATTCATTGGCGTCCACAGGCGGCTGGCCGGGTGCGGGGCGCTTCTCGGCGAACTGCACCATGTAGCGTCCGGAAC
>CAZZWG010000002.1:19076-70093 GCA_964657685.1 Verrucomicrobia bacterium Tous-C9LFEB
GGCTGGCCGGGTGCGGGGCGCTTCTCGGCGAACTGCACCATGTAGCGTCCGGAACCGAGAAAGCCATGACCCTCCCCGTACCCTGGCGTATCCCTTGCGAGGAGAAGAACAGGCCTATGCGCGCCGTAGCCGATGACGCGGATGCCTCCCCACATATAGACCGTGTGTGTGAGGCGATAGCGGCCTTCGGCAAGGAAGACTACGCCCTGGCCCGTGGTCTCCTGCACGTGGTCGATCGCGGCCTGCAGCGCGGCGGTGTCATCGGCTTCCCCGTCCGCGTGCGCGCCAAAGCTGCCCGGCCCAAGGTACACCGCGTGTGGGTCCTGGGGACGTTCGGTGTAGACCGATTGCGCGACGAGGTATTTAACGCTTAACAGCAGGATCAGGGGGGCCGCGAAACGAAGGAGCATGCGAGCAAGCATCGAGCATCCATGCAGGACGGTGCAAGTGGCGACCTACTCAGAGCAGGCCGCGTGCCTTGATCTCGAGGTACTCGCTTACTGCGCGGATGCCCACTTCCTCCGCTGTGGCTTCTACGATGAGTACGCCCTGGCGCTCCAGTTGGGCGATGGTTTCGCGGCGGCGTTCTTCCATCTCCGTGGCCGCAGCGGCGTGGAACATGGCCGCGCGGTCCGCCGGCAAGTCGTTGGCTAGTGCGCTTAATTCGGGGTGCTTGAGCAGCACGAGGACGACCAGGTGACGCTTGGCGAGTTCCGCCGCTGCTGTGACCAGCGCGGGCCGGCCTGCCGTGTCGGCGAGCTCTGTGATCCACACCATCAGCCCGCGGCGGCGCTGCAGTTGCTTCAGCCGCGCAACGGCGAGCAGCGCATCGCTTTCTGCGGGTTCACTGCGGGTTGCGCTTAACAGGTCGATGAGCAAGCGCAGGTGATTTGGCCCTGCGCCGGGAGGGAGAACCTGCTGGATGGTTGTGCCATAGGCCAGCATGCCGAATTTGTCGCCGGACTGGCCTACGACCTGTGCCAGCATGGTTGCGGCGGTGGTTGCCTGATCGAGTTGCGTGACGGTGAGGCGGTGCGCCTCGTCGCGCTCGGCCTCAGTTTCCCCAGCGAACACGGTGCTGTTGCGGCGTCGAAGTTCGAAGGCGGTGCGGGAGAGGCGTCCGGCGTCGAGCACCGCCCAGACCTGCTGGCTGCGCTCGGCCATGAACTGGCGCGTGACCACTTTGCCGCGGCGCGCAGTGGCGGTCCAGCTTACGGCGCGAAGTTCGTCCCCGGGCTGGTACTCGCGCAGGGATTCAAACTCCCGGCCACCGCCACGCAGGCGCTGCTGACGCCGTTGCCGCTCCATCTGGCGTGCCCGCATGAGGAAGAATTCGTTGTTGCCGCGGGCCTGATTATGGGCGGGATACACCCGCACGCGCTGCGGGATGTTGGCGGCGCCCCAGCGTTCGGCAAAGCCCAGCGCACCTCGCCAACGGAGAAAGACAAGTCCCAGCGTGAACTCGCCGCGCTCCTTTGGCCAGACCGTGAGCTCTACCTCGGCAGACTCGCGCGGGAAGACTTCTACTCCCAGCGTCTCCGGTACCCCCACCAGGGATGGGTGCAGATCGTCAGTGACTTGCAGAGCGAGGACCTGCTCCGCCTTGCTGTCGATGGAGAGACGCAGGCGTGTGGCTTCGCCCAGTTCAGGTGACTCGAGAAAGTTCCTGGTGACAGTGAACGACCCGGGGCGAGGCAGCTGCAGGGCGTCCCAGAGGACCAGCAGAAGCAGCAAGGCATCCCACGCGCCCATAAACCACAACAGACGCGGGCGCCAGAAGGCTGGCAGGGCGAGCACGAAGCCGGCAACGGCAAGCCAGAGCGACCGCTGCGTGAGGCCGAAGCCGAACCAGCGGCCCGTGCGGCCCAGCGCCTGTGCACTGCCCTGTCCCGGTGGAGGTACCAGCGTCTGCATGGAGTTACTTGGGCACCGGCGTGGCCTGCAGCACCTCGCGCACAACGCGGTCGGGATCCAGCCCTTCCAACTCGGCCTCTGGGCGCAGAACGAGGCGATGCCGCAGCACAGGAACAGCCGCTTCTTTTATGTCGTCGGGGATCACGAAGTCGCGACCCTCGCGCGCGGCGTAGGCTTTGGACACGAGCAGCAGCGAGGTGCTGGCGCGAGGGCTGGCACCGAGTGAAATCGCGGGCCACTCGCGGGTGCGGCGAACGGCACTGAGGATGTAGTCGAAGATAGCCGGCTCTACACTCACACCGCGGATCTCGCGCCTTGCCTGTGTCAGCAGATCAACAGGCACAGACTCCAGCGCGGTGTCGGCCAGGCCTGTCGGCTCCAGCACGGCGTGGTGCCGCTCGAGGATCGTGCGCTCGTCCGCAAGGGTGGGATAGCCGATGGCGAGCTTGAGAAGAAAGCGATCCAATTGTGCCTCGGGCAGCGGATAGGTGCCTTCGAACTCGACCGGATTCTGTGTAGCAAACACTGTGAAGAAACCGTCCAGCACATGCCGTTCCCCATCAGCCGTTACCTGGCGTTCTTCCATGGATTCCAGAAGCGCTGCCTGGGTGCGCGGCGGCATGCGGTTGACCTCGTCGGCGAGCAGGAACTGCGTGAAGACCGGCCCCGGATGGAAGCGGAACTCCGCGGGACGATCCCCAAAACCAGGGGTGAAGACGGTGGTGCCCAGGATGTCGGCAGGCATCATGTCCGGTGTGCCCTGCACGCGCCGGAAGTCTAATCCAAGGAAGCGGGCCAGTGTTTTTACGGTGAGTGTTTTCGCGACGCCCGGTACGCCCTCAATCAGCGCATGCCCCCCGCACAGCATTGTGGCCAGGGCTTGCGCGACAACCTCATCCTGGCCTGCGATGACCCGCCCGATTTCCGTCCCTCCGCGGCGAAAGACTTCTTCTGCCGCGCTTACACCCAAGCCCATCGCCGTTCCGTTCGCCATTCTTCCTCACTCAACCGATGTTCATCCACTGTATGCAACTGGAACGTGCAAAGGAAGGATCTGCCTCTTTCCTTGCTCGCTGCTCGATACAAAACTTCATGGAATTTCATGTGCGTGTCCAAGGGTTCTCCGGTCGTCGACGTTTGAAGGTGCGTTGCCGACTGGAGTGCCTCCGTCCGGCCGGGAGGCCCGGCGCACACGGGCCGCGTCCTCGCCGAGAGCGCGTACGAGCTTTAGCGCGCTGCCTGCTTTCGGATCGATATCGGCAGCCAGGGCAGCCTCACGCAGATGCTCGCCCACGCTCTTCCAAACACCGCCAAAGCGCTTTTCCAGCGCCTCGACGACCGCATCCGGTCCAGTCTGGAGGGTTCGTTGCGGCAACCTGGCTTCATGTAATAAGGCGCTGTCCAGCCTTCGCCGCGCCGCTTCAGTGGCGGCACCTGTTGCTCCGGCTTTTTCGTAGAGATCGCCCATGCTGACGGCGAACTCCAGCGGGGAGGAGCGCGGAACTGCCGTGGGCAACCGTACCGGGCCACGTCGTCTGCTGAAAGAGAAGACAAGCAGAGCGAAGATCAGCGCTGCCTGGGCGAGCAGCGAACGGAGGGGAAGCCCGCGGGTCGCGCTCCACTGGGTCTGTGTTGTCTGCTGAAGCGACTCGTCAAAGAGAATCCGTCGACCATCGCCCAGGCTGGCGAGCAGCAGCTTGAGGTCCGCATCGTTGTGCAACTCGGCATTGGTAAGGGGCGTGGGGGAGCTCCACCAGATTGCTTCGCCACGACCAACAGGTATGCGCACCACCACGGCATCCGGGCCGCAGCGCTGCTCTACAAAGACATCCGCGCCTGCATCGGCCCAGCGAACGACATCGTGCATCTCGACTTTACCCGCGCGGGCGAGCGGACCAGGTCCTTCCGGCTCCGTGTAACAGAGATTCCCGAGGCGCCGGCTTCCTTTGACGGCACCGCCCGGAATCATCAAGGCTCCGTCCGCTCCCGTGGTGAGGACCCTGCCTCCACGCTCCAGAAAAGCTTTGATTGCCGCGGCAAGGCGGTCCTTCTCCAGAGCGGTGTACATGGGCTCGGCGAGCAGCAGGGTGGTCCGGGAGGCATCGACGGAACTCAGTTCATCGAGCGGCTGGTCCCAACGCATCACCGGGCGCTTGAGGCTCTCGAGCAGCAGATAGGCGGCTTTGGCACCGCCGGGCGCGGCGTTATAGCTGGAGGGCCGAGGGTCGTTGCTGCCCGTGGCCGGGGCGATGATACTGACGGCCACAATGATCAGCAGGACGGCGCCGCCGAGCCACAGCATCAGACGGCGGTCCAAGGAAGCTACGGAAGCTCCGCTGTTGACCGTGCCTGCGAAAGCCATTACGCGCCTCCCATTGCCGGCGCGCCCGGAGCCGACGCAGGCTCGGCAGCGGCACGCTCAGGTTTGGTGGCTTCCAGTGCGCGGAAACTCGCCAGCGCCGCCCCGTACTGCGCTTCTTCTGCGGTTGCGTGACCGTACCAGACCCTTTCGAAGCCACTTGTCAGCTCTCGCAGCGCCCGGTGTGCCTCGCTGCCGGACTTCAGGAGTCGAACATACTCGCGCGGTGTGCGGGTCACGTTCGGTCGCCAGGCGCGGCGACTTTCCAGAAGCGCGATCGCGGCCCAGTAGAGGCAATGGATGGCCTCGCGCCAATCCTGCGTGGCGGCGCGTTCTTCCGCCATGCGCGCCCAGTCGGCGGTATCGCGTTCGCCCCGCCCGGTGAGCGCGGCCCCTTCACTCAGGGCGATCCGCAGCGCCTGCCGAGCCAGGTTCTGACGCACAAACCAGAGTAGGCCGGCAACGGCCACCGTGAAGCAGCTCCACTCAATCAAGGGCGCCAGCCACGGTGCCCGCCGGCCGATCTTGTCCATGCCGCTGAACAGCCGGAGCAACCAGTCCTGCATCCGGGCGAGCTGCCGCTCCGTCCATGTCGGGCCTTCCACCGAGGTACGAAACTCGGGGCGCGCCAACACGGCATCCGCGGTTTTGCGGGCTCGGAGGAAATCACCTGGAGAGTTTGCCTCGCCGGCGTCGGCCTGCCCGGCAAGTACGGCCAGGTGGGCTTGTGCGGCTTTCATCCTGGTCGCTCGTTCCGCAGCCTTCGCGGTTTTGGCGGCACCAAGTTCGTCCCGGAGCCATTGCCAGTCGATACGAAAGCTCCCGGCGACACTACCGTCCACCTGCTCGGCTTCCGGGAGCGTACTGGCATCACAAGCGGCGGCATTCATACCGCAGGCGGCCACAAGCTGCTGGGTGTTCGCGACCTGCTGAGCAAAGTCACGGAAGGGGACTGTTCTGAGCGACTCAGCATGGGCTTCTGCGGTGAGTCCGCTCCCTGTTGCAAACAATGAGCCGGCCAGAATGATTTGGCGGGTGCGCTTACGGAAGCGGCGCATAGCCCTCCGGCGATGCGGGTTGGAGCGCTGAGGGCGGCGCCGCCGTGCCGGTGTGCCGGGCGTTCTCCAGCAACAATTCCAGATCAAGCGCTTCCTTGCGCACCCGTTGGTCGAAGTACATCAGCGTCAGCCCGATCAGCGCTACAGGGGCTACAACAGTGTGGCCTACAAAGGTCACCAGAAGCGCTATAGATCGAGCCAGGTAATGCTGCTGATGCGGCGCAAGGACCATAAGCATGGCCACCGGGGACTGCAGGACCGCTACGACTTCAAGGAGGCATCCGGCAATCAGCAGAACGACAAAGATACGGCCTTTGCTGCCCGCCGCCAGAACCTTGCTGCGACGCATGGCGGGTCGGATCGTCAGCCCTTCCGTCACCGCGGCGGGGACGGCAAGCGCGTTGCGCAGGTAGAAGATCACGCCGATCGGGAACCCGGCCACAAGTGCCAGAAACGCAAGGATCCCCCCGATCACATCCAGCCCCACATTACCGGAACGTGCGCCGAAGCCCAGCAGCAACACGGCGGGAATCAACGTCACCACAGGCACCCAAAGCAGGCTCCATGCCTGCCAGAGCGCAATGCCGATCCAGCGATACCAGCGCCGGCCTACCGCGCTTAGAGCTTCTTTCACGCTTGCGGGCCGCTGCAGGTAGACCTGGGTCAAGGCCAGCGCGGTGGCGGCCTGGGTTACCGCCGAGACAAGAACGAAAAGAAGCATGACGCCATAGGCAGGCAGTTGGGCTGCACCGGCGGCACGCATGTTCAGAATGGCCGACGCGGGGGTAGCCGACGGCGCGTAGACGGCATGATTCACCATCTTTTGCGCAGCAGCGAGAGATACCGCCTGACCTACCACATTGACGCTTGCAGCGATCATGGAGATACCCGCAAACAGCCAGAACCTCGACCGGTACAGCGCAAAGGTGCGATCCAGAACTTCGCCCAGCGAAAGCGGCCGCAACTCGAATCGTGCGGCCGTCCGCCCGGCCCCTGCCGCACCGGGCACGTCCATGGGCGTTTCGAGTGTCACCCAATCCCGCTCTGCCATCCCGATCTCCACTTCCGGCAGGCTCTCGACAAGCCAACCTTCACAGGGCCGCATAGGGCCGCCGCGATCCTTTGGGGGCATGGTAGCACTCGGGGGATCGAGTAAGACGCTGCATCGCTTGCATTTGTGGGCCTTGTGACCGAAGTCCCGTGACGAAAGTAACGCTCAAGTTTGCGTCAACGCGCCCGAAGTTGTAGGCCGCCACCGCCCGGGCGGCGGCATAGTGCAAGCAGGCACCTTGCGCGGAGAGCGTCCCGCTTGCTGGGTGAGCCGACCAGGTACGCCAGTATCCACAAATCTTGTTCGCTTTGCTCCTTCCTGGGCAGAGCTGCAAGGAACGGAGTGCAATGCCAGTTCAAAGCGTCCATCGCCGTTGTTGCCCGCCCCTGGCTCCTGGGCGTATCGGCAGATGGTCTTTGCTGCGGTGGCTGCTGGCCGTGTCGGTGCTGCTCTTCGCTGGATTTCCTCAAGATTTCCAGGCGCAGAGCCTCGAACAGGGCGGCCCGGTGGACTTCGGGTCCTCGGCGGTGGGCGTTTCTTCGGGCAAGATCACGCTGAACTTCAACGCCACGGTCCCCACGAACATTTCGGGAGTTGCTGTTGTCACCGAAGGCGCCGGGAATCTCGATTTCACCCTGATTCAGCAGGATTGCGTCGGCGAGCAGGCGCCCCCGGAGACCTGCCTTATCACGCTGCAGTTCACCCCCTCGCAGATCGGGCTGCGCAAAGGTTGGCTTTCGCTCACTGATAGCAGCGGCGCCATTGTGAACAACGTGCCGTTGCGCGGCATCGGCCAGGGCCCCCTCATGCTGCTGACGTCGCCATTGTCGGCAGCCGCAACCACCAGCGTTTCAGGCCCGACTCCTTCTACGTTTCTTCCTACCGGCTCGGTGTTCGACGGCAGCGGCAATCTGTACGTGAATGACCTAACCAATAGCCGGCTGTTAAAGATCGCTCCAAACGGCACAGCAACCGGGCTGGGCACGGTCACGGGCACGGCCGAGTCCGGGCTGGCGATCAACGGCTTCGGCACCGTCTTCGTATCGTCGCCAGGGCAGCACACGGTCTACTATCTTGCGCCCGGCGGCACGCTGCTGCCGCTGCTTACCCCCGGCGTGACGCTGGTGACGCCTACGGGTTTGGCTGTGGATGGCAGTGGGTACCTGTACATCTCGGACGCGGGCAACAACACCATTGTGCGGGTTGCGATGGACCAGAGCTCCGCTTCGGCGCTGACGCTGACCGGACTGGCCGTGCCGCTTGCCCATCCCGCCGGCCTTGCGGTGGACCTTAACCACAACCTGTTCATCGCCGACGCCGGCAACAATCGCATTGTGCAGTTCTCCCTGTCTACTGGACAGGCTGCGGCGGTGGCTGTTTCCGGAATTACGCTTTCGTTGCCTTCGGGGCTCGCGGTGAGTCCGAGCGGAACGCTGACCGTAGCGGACGCGGGCAATAGCCGCTTCGTGAGCATCTCGGCTGCGGGCCAGGGTACAGCGCTCTCGCTGCAAGGGGTGACGATCACCCAGCCTGTGGGCGTTACGCTCACCGACGCCGGCGACCTGGTACTCACCGATACGAATGCCGGTCTGATCACCGTACACCGCAACGCCGCCACATACATGTTTCCGACCGCCACGCAGGTAGGTTCGCTGGACGCCACGGACGGCAGTCTTCCCATCACCATCTCCGATGGCGGTAACGCCCCATTGCAATTTGAAACCCCGAATGGCGGCACCAACCCGAGTCAGAGCGGGGTTTCTTACAACCTGGGCGCAACCGGCACCACGTGCCCGGTGATTGGCGCGGGTCAGCCGGCTTCAGCGGGCAACCAACTCGGGGTGGATGCAACCTGCACCTATCTGCTTGCGTTTACGCCATTGAATACCGGTCAAAACCCTTCGACGGCGACCATCGCAGGCGGTGCCGTCGGCGGGGGCCTGCCCACCAGTCTCTCGCTGCATTTGAATGGAATCGGCCTCTCTAAGATCGACCACTTCGTGGTAACCGTTACGCCGGCGACCACGACGATCGGCACAGCGGTGAGCGTCACCGTGACGGCAATCGACAATACGGGCGCGGTCTACACGGGCTACCTCGGCCATATCGTCTTCAGCGCCACAGATCCTCTCGCGACGTTCCTCTTCGGTGCCGGCTATACCTTCACCACGAGCGATGGAGGGACACATACCTTCTCGACTCCCGCCTCGGGCGTCATCTTCGGCACGCTTGGAACGTTTTACGTCAGCGTCGCGGATGACGCCTATACCGGCACAAGCAATCCGGTGCAGGTGATTCAACAAGCTGTGGCCTCCACCTTCACCGCGACGCCTAACCCCGTGCTGGCAGGCGGCGCGGTTACGCTGTCCATCAGCTTCGCTTCCAGCAACAGCGTATTGACCACCGCCACGCCCAGCGGGACCGTGCAGTTCACGGATGGCCCAACCGTTCTGGGCTCAACCGCCCTTTCCAACGGATCCGCCACCTACACGGCAAACTTCACGCAAGCCGGCACGCACCAGCTTTCGGCGTCCTACTCGGGGGACAGTAAATTTCTTGGCGCGACTGCGACGACCACGCTTACGGTCGTGGACTTTACGCTCGCCGTTGCTCAGGGCGCGCCCACGTCAGGAACCATCACGGGTCCGGGTGCTTCCGCGAGCTACTTCCTGGTTCTCACCCCGGTAGGAGCGTCCACCTTGCCGGCAGCCGTGACGTTTACTGTGACCGGTCTTCCCGCAGGGGATAACTACGTTCTGACGCCTTCACAGCTTGCCGCGGGACCCGGTATCTCTCCGCTGACACTCACGATCCTGGAGCCCGTCACAACGTCGAGCCTCCGCGGTGAAGGTCTTCGAGGCTTCTTCGCCGGGGGGCCTCCGGCAGAGCTCGGCTCGGCGGTTGGTCTGGCGTCCCTGTTCCTTCTTACCCCGGTTTTCCTGCGGCGCCGCAAGCTCAAGGGCTTGCTGGTTGTGGCGGCGGTGCTCACGATGGGCGCATCCGCGACGTTGCTGTCGGGCTGTCTGGCCACCGCCTCCAGCGGCTATTACGATCCCTATCCAAATGGGGCCACGGGGGCAACCGGTAGCCAGGGTGCCTCGGGAGCTACTGGCGCCACCGGAACTACCGGCGCGTCGGGGGCCACCGGCAGCTCAGGAACCAACGGCGCTACAGGAGCTAGTGGCGCTTCCGGAGCTACCGGCGGCTCGGGATCTTCCGGTGCAACCGGCGGCGTGGGCGTTAGCGGAAGTACAGGGAGCACAGGGAGCTCCGGCAGTACCGGCACGGGCAGCGGCGGATCTTCGGGTTCGACCGGCACAACAGGCAATGGCGCCTCGGGCGGTACTGGAACGTCCGGCGGAACTGGTACCACAGGCATAACGGGCACCACAGGATCGTCCGGAAACACGGGGACGACCGGCAGCACCGGCACCGGCACAGGGAGTTCCGGCGCCACAGGAAACTCGGGTGCAACCGGCGTCACCGGCAGCACGGGTGCAGCAGGGCAACACCTTTACACCATCACGGTCACCGCCACGGCCGGCGGTATGCTCTCCCACTCGCAAACAGTCACCCTCACTGCACCGTAGTTCGAGAACTTCTTTGCCTTCATCTACTTTCATTCCGACGCCTTGTCTCCCCCGCAGGCAAACCCGCGTGCATCCTAGCCGCTGTGCTCTGCTCGCCTGGGTGGTAGTGGCCCTCCTCATCACGGCGGTGAAGCTTCACGCGCAGGTTCCTGCCGATCTCGGTTTTACATACATCCAGGAGCGCACAAAGTTCGTCGGCACGGGTACGGATCCCTACTTCATGTTGCGCGGCGCCAAAGTTGATTTCGCGTATGAATTCGGGCGTGGTGTCGGATTGGCAGTCAGCGGAACCGGTTTGTCTACGGTGAATCTGCGCGGGTCGCTGGACGTGGAGCAGATCTCCCTTATGGCCGGCCCACGCTACACATGGAACTTCGGCCATATCACCCCGACGGCCATGAACAGGAAGGGTGGCGTTTTCCTTGAAGGCAAGGCGGGCTACGTGATCGCCACGTCGGGGGCATACCCGGTGAATGGACTGATTCAGGATCATGCCTCCGCCCTGACCTATCTCGGCGGCGCAGGCGTGAACCTGCACTTGTATGACCGTTTCGATCTGCGGGCGATCGAGTTGGAATACGTTCGCAACCAGCTCCCGAACGGGGGCACCAATGTCCAGAACAGTCTGCGCCTTGGCTCCGGCATCAGCTTCCATTTCGGCCTGTAGTGTGCATTTTGGTGCGTAGTGAGCTTCCTCTCCGGCCCTAAGTACCTCTTCCCGTGTATGCGGCGTGTTTGCCCCAGATCGCCTGACGTCGACATTTTCACGTTCCTCTGCGGGTGGGGAAGCCGCTACTTCCGCGCGGCGCATCCTACCGAGAACGATGGACGCACGATATCTCCATCCGTTGGACGATGAAACCGCAACCGTCCGCCTTGAGGACCGGTTGCGTCTCTTGATCGACACGGGCCTATTGCTAAGTTCTGAGCGAAGTCTGGACGTCATTGTGCAGGCTTCCCTCGATGCCGGTCTTGCCCTGAGCGGGGCAGCGTTCGGTGCATTTTTCTACAACAATCTCGGGCCGGACGGGGAACCCTACCAGCTGTACAAGGTCGCGGGCATCGATCCAAAGGCGTTTGGCGCCTTTCCGATGCCACGTCCCACCGCGGTCTTTGCCCCCACCTTCTACGGCGACTCGATTGTGAGAGCCGACGACATCACGGCCGATCCCCGCTATGGACGCAATCTACCGCTCAGCGGCATGCCCCCCGATCACCCCCCGGTGCGCAGCTACCTTGCGGTTCCCGTTCGGAGCCGGGGAGGCGAGGTGCTCGGGGCTCTGCTCTACGGGCATCCCGGCGTTGCCGTTTTCGAGCCAGCCTCTGAAGCACTTGTAGCCACGGTGGCCTCGCAGGCCGCCGTGGCCATCGAAAATGCCCGCCTGACGGAAAGCCTGCAGCGACAAGTCTCCCTGGCGGAGGCTGCGCGGGCAAAGCAGCGTGCCACGGAGTGCCGCTTACGTCAGGCGCTCGACGCCGCCGAACTCGGAACCTGGAACTGGAGCGCCGAAACAGGGTTCGTTGATCTCGATGAGCGTGCCGCAGAGATCTTCGATACTGCGGCGAACACACCACTTCCGCGGACGGCACTGCGCGAACGTATTCTGCATCCGGAGGATCTGGCGCACACTCCTGATGACCTGGGTCAGATTCTTGAGAGCGGAGGACCCTATGCTGCGGAGTACCGCATCAAGCTCTCCGATGGAGGTGAGCGCTGGATCGCGGTGCGGGCCAGCGCGACTACCGAGGGCGGTGCCCAGGCACGTGGGCTGATCGGCACGGCGCAGGACATCACTCTGCGAAAGAGTCAGGAGAGTTCCCTCCTGCAAAGCGAGAAGATAGCGGCCACGGGCCGGCTCGCGGCTACGATCGCCCACGAGATTAACAACCCGCTCGAAGCGGTGACCAACCTGATTTACCTTGCCAAGACAGATGGAGGTACGCCCGCCTCCGTACAACGCATGCTGGAGATTGCCGATACGGAACTGGCGCGTGTGGCGCAACTCGCGCAGCAAACGCTTGGCTTCTATCGCGATACGACACGTCCGGTCCAGATCGACCTGAACGAGCTGATGCAGGCGGTGGTCGATCTTTTCAATCGCAAGCTCGCCGGAAAACGGCTGCATTGCGTACTGGACCTGGATCCCGGCCTCAGTATTGTTGGTCTGCAAGGGGAGATTCGTCAGGTCGTCTCCAATCTGCTGGTGAATGCAATTGACGCCTCTCCTGCGACCGGAGGAGCTATCCGGATTCGCGGACGGCATCGCCGCTGCGAGGGAAAGCACGGTGTTTCCGTACTGATTGCCGACCAGGGCAGCGGCATTCCCACCCACGTCCGTCACCGCCTCTTCACCCCGTTTGTCACGACGAAGCAGTCGCGAGGAACCGGTCTAGGCCTTTGGGTGACGCGAGGAATGGTTGAGAAGCATGGGGGAACGGTGCGATTCCGCTCCCGGACCGACATGCCGGCCGGCACGGTCTTCCGGGTTTTTCTTCCCCGAATCGGCTCTTCCCCAGTTTTTGATTCCCCAACTTCGCCTGTTCTCCAGTAGACTGCGCAAGGAGTTCACCAAAATCTGTCCGCAGGTGCGGTTTGCTCTGTTCCACGACGCGTGCGCCAGGCCCTGAAGGGAACCGCCGTTCGCCTCGATCAGGCCAGCTAATGAATCCATACCTGTTGTTCAGTGAATCCAGCCCGTCACAGCCCTTACCCGGCTCCCACTCCAGCAACGGAGCCGATCATGAAACACCCGCGCCTCGCATTCTGGTTGTTGATGACGAAGCGTTGATCGCGGATACGATCGTCCAGATTCTCAACCGCAATGGGTTCATCGCAGAGGCGGCCTACTCGGGTTCGCAGGCCATTGAACGGGCGGAGAGGCACTGTCCCGAGCTTGTGCTCTCTGATGTGATGATGCCGCACGTGGACGGTGTGGAGGCGGCTATCCGCATCCGCGAACTCTGTCCGGATACGCGCATTGTTCTGTTCAGCGGGCAGGCCGCTACTGTGGAGATCCTGGCTCGTGCGCGTGCTCGCGGCCATGATTTCGAGCTCCTCCCCAAGCCGATCCACCCTACCCAACTGATCAAACATTTGCGTCAGTAAGCGGCGAGACACTTCGGTTCAATTGAGCGAGCACCTCTCTTCCCGCGGCCTGTCGCCCGTTTCAAGTGCAGGATGCGTCCTTGCGACCCGCCTTCGCGTCTTACTCTGAACGAAAGCCATGGCCAACCCACTCCCGATCGCGATCTATTACGAACAGCCGCACTGGTTCAAGCCCCTCTTTGCCGAGCTTGACCGTCGCGGTACGCCCTACACGAAGCTGTTCGCCCCGGACCACCTTTACGACCCTGCCGACCATCCCGAGGAGAAATACGCGCTGGTTTTCAACCGGATGAGTCCTTCGGCCTGGAACCGCGATCATGGGGACCAGATTTTCTATACCCTGGGCTTCCTGGAGCACCTGCAATCACGCGGCGTGAAGGTGCTGAACGGCTTCAAGGCCTTCAGCTCGGAGCTCTCCAAAGCCGGCCAGCTGGTGCTGATGGATACACTTGGCCTGCCTTACCCCAGGGCCCGCGTGATTCATCGCCCGGAACAGGCGCTTGCCGCGGCCGAGGGTCTGCGTTGGCCTATCGTGGTCAAGCCCAACATCGGTGGCTCCGGCGCGGGCGTCAAGCGCTTTGACGGGGCCTCTCAGCTGCGCCATGCGGTCGAGTCGCCGGCGGGCAGCCCCGAGGCGCTTCAGTTCGGCCTGGATTCCACGGCGCTCGTGCAGGAGTTTATTCCTGCGCAGGACGCTCAAATCGTCCGCGTCGAGGTACTTAACGGCAAATTCCTCTACGCTATCAAGGTGCACATCACCGGCGAGACGTTTGATCTCTGCCCCGCCGACATCTGCCGCACCACCTCGGGCACCGACCTGAACCGCGCCGCCTGTGCCATTGACGCGCCGAAATCCGGCATCACCGTCGAGGCCTTCAAGCCGCCCGCTGACGCCATCGCCGACGTCGAGCTCATCATGAAGCACTCGGGCATTGATATCGGCGGTGTCGAATACATCACCGACTCGCGTGACGGACAGCGCTACTACTACGACACCAACGCCCTCTCCAACTTTGTTGCCGACGGTCCCAATGTCGTCGGCTTCGACCCCTTTGCGAAACTTGTCGACTGGCTGGAGGCTGAGGCGGGTCTGGAAACATCCGTTTTCACGGGCAAGTCGCCGGCGGAACAACAGGCCCTGGCTGCGGAGATTTCGGCATAAGTCTGCACCGTCTTCCGGGTGACGTTTGAACCGAAGCGCAGTCTGTATAGCATCGGCCCCCGAAGCGAGTAGTTAGTCTCTGCTCGCTTCAGCATCTCCAGATTGTGAGGTCACCATGCGCCTCTTTCCGCTGCTCGCGTACCTTGCGCTCACCGTGTCTGCGGCTGCCCAAGCCACGGGCAGGAGCCCTGCCGTTGTCCTGCAGGCACCCACCAGTCAGGGCTGCCCGGTGGGTCTGGAAGCACGTCACGCCGATACCGGGGACCTTGTCACTGTCGGCCCTTCTGAAAGGCATCGCGGGCAGGCGTATCTCGTCAGCTTCCTTCCGCAGAAAGACCACTCCATCAGCCAGGCCAGGATTACTCTTCATGGTCTCTCCGGCCAGGCGATCATACCGGCGGCGGGCGTAAGGGCTGATCCGGACGCAAAGGAAAGCTTCAGCGTGTTGCCGACCGCCGCTGCGAACCATTTCTTTCATTCCACGGTCTACACCGGCAAACTCACCGGGGTGCAATGGGTGGAGGTGAACGAGATGACCTATGCCGACGGCTCAAAATGGCATGAATCGGGGGAGTCCACATGCCGTGTCGCCCCCAACGGCCTGCTGCTCGTCGCGGGTGCCCGCTAGCCGCGGAACAAGCCTTTACCTGGCTGCATTCCTCCCCACACAGCCCTGCAGGTAGGCGTGGAGCATGGCCGTGAGTTGCGTCTCCATGGGTGCCAGCATGCGTGCCGGATCTTCAGACTCCAGCAATTGCCGGCTCACACCGGACATGGCGCCCTGCATCACCGTCGTCACCAGCCCCGTATCGAGTGCCTGATTGCTCGGAGCAGATTCCAGCATGGCGCGGATGGCCCCATGCACCCGCCCGCTGATCTGCTGCACCAGCTTCACACCGTCCACATCCGCGCTGATCGCATACAGAGCCACACTCGCTTTGCCGTCCTTCAATTTGGCGCGCAGAAACGTGCTTGCCAGGGCGGCCACCATCCCGTCCAGCGGCTGGCCATGCTGCGCCAGGCACACCGACTCGACCGCATCGGCGACCGTATCGAAATGCCTTTTCAAGACGGCCTGCAGGAGCGAACTTTTGTTCGGAAAGTATTGGTACAACGTCCCTATGGACACTCCCGCCCGCTCCGCAACGCGGGTCGTCGTCAGCCGCTCCTTGCCGGTGACCAGCAAAACCTGAAGGGTGGCCTCCAGGATCGCATCCACGCTCGCGGCGGAACGCGCCTGGACCGGCAATTTTCTGGGCTTCAGAGGGAGCGAGGCGAGGGGCGGCAAATGCGAACTCCTGACAGGGAATTCACTTCATCTAACCACACAGGAACCGGACCGGGCACCACACGGACCACACACAGGAGCAAGAGGAAATGACGACACAAACGGAACTCGGCGGGAGCTTTACCCTTCCCGGCACTGACCTCACCATCAGCCGCATGGGCTACGGCGCCATGCAGCTTGCAGGTCCCGGCGTCTATGGTCCACCGCGCGATCGCGACGAAGCGATTGCCGTCCTGCGCGAGGCCATTGAAAGCGGCATCGACCACATCGATACAAGCGACTTCTACGGTCCGCACATCACCAACCAGATCATCAAGGAAGCCCTGCATCCCTACGGCGGTGATGTGGTGCTTGTCACGAAGGTTGGTGCACGCCGCACGGAGGACGCAGGATGGCACCCGGCCATCTCCCGTGAGGAGATTATTTCCGCCGTTCATGACAACCTTCGCAACCTGGGCCAGGACCGTCTCGACGTGGTCAACATGCGCGTGATGGGACCCAAGGTCCGTATCGAAGAGCCCTTTACCGTGCTTGCGGAGTTGCAGAAGCAGGGCCTGATCGCGCACCTTGGCGTCAGCAACGTCACACCTGCGCAGTACGAGGCTGCGAAGAACATCGCTCCCGTCGTCTGCGTGCAGAACCTCTACAACGTGGCCTTTCGCGGCGATGATGCCTTCATCCAGCAGCTTGCCCAGGAGGGCATTCCCTATATGCCGTACTTTCCGCTGGGCGGCTTCAAGCCGTTGCAGACCGGCATGATGGCGAAAGTCGCTGACGAGATGAACGCCACGCCCATGCAGGTGGCGCTGGCCTGGCTGCTGCATCACGCACCCAACATCTGCCTTATCCCCGGCACATCCTCTCGCGCGCACCTCCGCGAGAATATTGCGGCAGCCTCCCTTCAGCTCACCCCGGAGGCCAAAGCCGAGCTGGACGGGATCGCGACCGCCTCGCCCTGGGAGCCGCCGCACCGGTGATTCAGTCTTGACCAGCCTTCCAGGTCTGCCCGGGAATTTCACATTCCCGGGCAAGCTGTTTGAACCCGCTCCTTCGCCTTGTACCCTGTTCCCATGCGCTATGGTTTTTGGCTTCCCGTCTTCGGCGGCTGGCTCCGCAACATCGACGATGAGGGCATGCCCGCCACCTGGGACTACGTCCGCGACCTCACCTTGAAAGCCGAAGACCTCGGCTACGATCTGACCCTCATCGCCGAGCTCAACCTGAATGACATCAAGGGTCCGGAAGCGCCCTCACTGGACGCCTGGACCACCGCCGCCGCACTCGCCGCGGTCACGCGCACCCTGGAAATCATGGTCGCCGTCCGTCCCACCTTTCACAATCCTGCGCTTCTGGCCAAACAGGCCGCGAACATTGATCGCATCTCGAACGGCCGCCTCACGCTGAACGTCGTCAGCTCCTGGTGGAAGGACGAAGCGCTTAAATACGGAATACCCTTTGACGAGCACGACGACCGCTACGCCCGCACCGCTGAGTGGCTCGATGTTCTGGACGGTTGCTGGTCGCGGCAGAACAGTTCGCACGCAGGTACGTTCTACACGGTCGACAGCAATCTGCTCTCGCCCAAACCAGCGCCAATTCGCACCTATTCGCGTGCACCGAAAGGTCTGACCCGTCCCACGCTCTACGCCGGCGGCGAGTCGGAAACCGCGAAGAATCTTATCGCGCAGAAATGCGATGCCTACCTGATGCACGGCGATGATCCTCGCACCATCGCCGTCAAGGTAGAGGATCTGAAGGCTCGCCGCGCGCGTCACCCGCATCTTCCACCCCTCATTTTCGGCGTCACTGGGTACTGCATTGTGCGCGACAGCGAGGCCGAGGCAAACAGGGAAGTGGACCGCATCACCGCTGCGCCGGACCCTTCCACCTCACCCGCAGGCTTCGCCAATTTCGAGCAGTGGACGACTGGCTCGAAACTTGAAAAGAAGCTCAGCCTGCGCGACTACTCGGTCTCTAACCGCGGCCTGCACTCGGGGTTGATCGGCACCCCTGAACTCGTCCGCCAGCGGCTCGCCGATTTCGAGGGCGCCGGCTGCTCGCTGGTGCTGCTGCAAAGTTCACCGCAGCGGGAAGAAATGGCCCGTTTCGCCTCCCAGGTGATGACCAAACCGTCCGTCTCTGAGGTGGCAATCAGGTAAGCGAAAGTTTTCCACAGAGGCCGCCACAACTTTCGTGTGATGGCCGTGTTCTCTCCCGGTACGAGGAAATCTTGTTCCTTTTGCACCCTTGATGGCCGGCACGGTTGTTCCCTGTGCCAGTCTCGGACGGAGCGGGGACTGTATGGCGTTGAGGTGCCTCGGAACAGGGCACCACCTCCCGTTGACGCCGGACGGCACCCGGAGCATAGTTGAAGCATTCGCTAGCAGTTGTTGGTGCTCCGCTCCGCGGCGGGTGCCGGGTAAGGCCGTTCGATGGCTTTGCCGAGGTGCTAATGCAGCAGAACCGGCTCTTCGCTGAGCCTAAGATTTTGCCGGGAGAATCGCCTGTGAAGGGCAAACTTGTATTGTCGCTCCTGCTTGCCGCTGGACCACTGACGGCCTACGCCGATCAACTTGTGCCGGCCGGTTCCGTCATCACGTGTACCGTGGCGGAGCCGAAGATTTCCTCTAAAACACAGAATATCGGGGACCCGATTCTGTGTCAGCTCAGCCACTCCGAAGCCTACGGGCGTAGCTCGTTCCCCTATGGCAGCTACCTTGTTGGCCAGTTCGCCGAATACAAAGATCCGGGCCACTTTGTGGGCAAGGGTTGGATGGAACTGAAGTTTGATCGTCTTGTGGTGCAGCCCGACACCATCGTTCCAATCAACGTGCGGGTCGTCGCCACGCCGAAGTATCCCGTGGACAAGGAAGGCCGCATTCATGGCACCGGACACCCGGTACGCGACGCCATCGAGTGGGCCATTCCGTTGCTTTGGCCCATCGACCTAATTAACCTTCCCCGGCGCGGCCCTCGGCCCGTGCTAGCTGCCGAGACTCGCTTGACGATGAAGGTTCTCGACGACTTCGGGATACCCACGCCACAGGAAAATGCGGTGCGGACACCGGCGCTGATCAGTCGCCAGACCCCGGACGAGCCTACTTACCAGAACTATCGTCAGCCCCCGCCGCAGCAGTATCAGCAGCCCTACTACCCACCCCAGCAGCAGAGCTACCAGCCGCCGCCACCGACTTATCCGCAGGTGCAGAGCTACTCGCCCGCACCGGGTGGGAGCTACAGCTATGCACCGCAAGGGGCTGGAACCACTGTGGTCGTCGTGCAGGCTCCGCAGCCCGTGTACCAGCAGCCTTCGCCGACCATCGTGGTTCAGCAGGCAGCACCGTCCTACCCGCCGCCGCAGGGACCTCCCGTGTTAGTGCCCTACGGCTACGGTCCGGCGAGGTACGCAGTCCCCTACCGGCCGCGATTTTACGCACCCTACTAACAACTGCTCTTCCTAACGTGAAAAGCCTCCCGTTAAGGGAGGCTTTTCTGCTGCTGTTCTGCAAAGGCAAGAGCTTACTTTGCGGCGGCTTCGGCCTTTTTGGCGTCCGTCGCGGCAAACTTGCGGCGGAAGCGCTCAATACGGCCGGCTGTATCGACCAGCTTCTGCTTGCCGGTAAAGAACGGGTGGCACACAGAGCAGATTTCCAGAACGATGTCGCCCTTGTGGGTGGAGCGAGTTTGGAAGCTGCTGCCGCATGCGCAGCGAACGGTGGTGGTGTCGTACTTGGGGTGAATACCTTCCTTAGGCATGGGTAAATCCTTTCGGTAGCTCTCCCGCCGCAGAACGGTTCGCTTGCCTTGTCCACAAAGGGCCTAGAAGGCCGGGCTCAGGGCATCGATATTCCTGTCACGCTGCAGCTTGGACCCCGACTCCCGGGGCCTCAGGCGCTATGGGTTAGATTACCATTCCGGCTTCCCGATTCAGCCGGCTCGTCCGGAGGCGGAACGCAACAGGACGGGCGAAAAGGTTGCGAGGAACGCAATCAGAAGCAGTCCGCCCAGCGCGAGCGGGGTGTGCCAGACCGAGAACACAGCCCACCCGGTCAGTACCCAAAAGGCCATATTGGCCGATGCGGCAACATAAACCCAGTCAGAGAATTTGTGCTGGTCATGGAAGAAGTTCATCTCGGCGAGCGGTGGATAGGTGCTCTCCGCCGTGAGCCCCAGCCGGAGCACGACGACGGGTAACAAGTTCAGCGCAAGCACAACAGCAACCCAGGCTACAGGAGCCCAGAGCACCGGCAGGCGTGGTTCGATCCACCACGTGGCAAGCAGCGTAACGAGAACATTCAGGGTCGCGCCCGCGTTTACCGCTGCGGGGAAATGACCCATATCGGCAAGCCTGTTCATCTCATTAAGTTTCTTGCTGCCCGCGTCCACCGCGCCTCCACGGGGCCTTGCCGTCAGCAGCAGCAGGCCCTTCGGTCAGGGTACGCTTCCCTAGCGAGTGGGGGAGCGGAACTTTGGAGAAGACAAACAACAGCGCGATTGAGTCAGTATGGGACTACCCGAGGCCACCTCGCCTGGAGCCCACACCGTCCCACCTGCGGGTTTCGCACCGCGGCGTCCTCATCGCGGAAACGCGGCGCGGCATGCGCGTCCTGGAGACGAGTCATCCCCCTGTCTTCTACATTCCCCCGGAGGATACCCGGATGGACCTTCTTCGACCGTCCGAGGCAAGACGCTCTTTTTGCGAGTTCAAGGGTGTTGCCATGTACTGGACCCTGGAGGTCCCTGGCGCGGGAGGAAACAATCCGGACATGGTCGAGGACGTCGCCTGGAGCTACCCCGAGCCCTCGCCGGGATTTGCTCCGCTACGCGACTTCCTGGCCTTTTACGCGAGCCGCGTCGACGAGTGCACGGTTGACGGCGAGCACGTACAGGCCCAGGCAGGAGACTTCTACGGCGGATGGATTATCTCCCGGGTGAGCGGCCCCTTCAAGGGTGCGCCCGGCACACGTGGGTGGTAACGGACCCGGATGTCCTCAGGTCCCACAGCCTTGAAGTGCTCGCGGGCGGCAATGGAGGTCCCTGGACTGCGATACTGGGTGGATGGGAATTCCGTTGGCCGCCTTCCTGAATCATGTCTGATCTTTGTCCTATGTGCGAGGGGTCCGGCCTCCGGTTGCTTGAGCGAGCGGATGGTAGCCGTGCCGTGGCCGAGTGCGCCTGCCGCGTAGTTGACCGGCGCATGCGACGACTCGCAGCTGCACGCATCCCGGAGCGCCACCGCGAATGTACGCTGGACAACTTCCTCGCCAAAAGCGGTGGTTCGCAGAAGAGCCTGGTCGAGGCACGGCTGAAGGCAACCGGCTTTGTAAGGGCATACCCAACCGACACCTTTGGCAACGGACTCCTCTTTGTCGGCCCTTGCGGCGTCGGCAAGACGCACCTCGCGGTAGGCATTCTGCATGCTTTGATTAACGATTACGGTGTCTCCGGCAGGTTTGTGGATTGTAAAGAGCTATTGAAGGAGATCCAGAGCTCCTACTCCCCGAACAACGAGCGAACAGAACGCCAGGTGCTGAAGCCGGCGCTTGATGCCGAGGTGCTTGTCCTGGATGAATTGGGCGCCGCGCGCCGGACGGATTGGGTGAGCGACATGATCGAGCACCTCCTGAACATGCGCTATAACGACCGTAAAACGACCATCATCACGACCAATCTGCCCTACGCGTCCGCCGGTATCGCGAGTGGTGGTGCGAAAGACTCCTCCCGCCAGGAAACACTTGGTGACCGGATAGGCGAACGCATGCTCTCGCGCCTGGGTGAGATGTGCGTTGTCGTGGAGATGGACGGACCGGATTATCGCAAGAGTGTCGTGGGACGGGCGACGTTCGCGCCGCTGCCGGAGCGACGTTTCCGCAAGGAGCTTCCGGAGTAGAATCGGCGCTGTGGAGCCGCTCTTCTCCCATGGCTTTCACGCAGAAACAAGCCGGGCCGACCGCACCATCGCGGCATCCCCTTACTCCAGCCAAACCACCTGTTCTAAGGAGAATCCTGCTGTATGGCCGACCCGAATCAGCCCTTCACTCCAGATGTCCCCCGCAGCAACTCCGGCATTTTCGCAGAGACGCCGGGGAAGGAGCGAACATTCCCTACAGTCCCTCTGGCGATTGCCGCCGTCGCGGTGCTCGTGTTGGTCGCCATGCTGGTGGCGGTCGGGCGGCGGCATGGGGCGGCAGCCGGGGTGCCGGACACCCTCCGTCCCGTTGCGGCTTATGCGCCAAACCTCCAGTTCAGCAGCTTACAGATGAGCGAATCCACCAGCTTCTCCGGAGGCAAATCCACCTTCATCGACGGCCACATCACGAACAAGGGCTCTTCAACAGTGAAGGGTCTCACCGTGCAGGTGCTCTTTGCTTCCGATGGCGGCGGCGCGCCGCAGCTGGAGACCGTTCCCGTCACCCTGGTGCGCACACGGCAACCTTACCTGGACACACAGCCCGTCAGCGCAGCGCCGATCCCCCCGGGAAGCGGGGCGGATTTTCGCCTGACGTTCGAGGGTATTCGGCCCGAATGGAATCAGCAGCTTCCTGAGATCCACATCGTTGAGGCGGATACGGAGTAGCGGGAACCTATCCGCCGCTGGCAGAAGAAAATCCGCAAAACAGCAAACTGGGGCAAATCCGCTTTCGATCGCTAGCCGTTCTTCCTGTAGCGGTTCAGGTCGAAGGATACGGACCGATCGCGACCGTTTGAAGAGCGGTCTCGTTCTTCTCCAGGCTCTCCTAACGGAGAGGTACCAAGGCAGATTGGCCCTCCAGCAATGGAGGGCCTTTTTTTCGCTGCGCAGACCTCCATCGCGAGGTTTCCTAGGTAGCTGCATTTGGGCGTTGCACTACCTCGTGAATCGCCAGCAGCGACTCCAGGAGTGGGCGCAGCTTTCCGAGGGGAAGGGCGTTGGCTCCGTCCGACTTCGCTTCCGCCGGGTTGTCATGAACCTCAAGGAAGATCCCGTCGACACCGGCCGCGACGGCGGCTCGTGCGAGCACGGCAATGAACTCGGGCTGGCCGCCTGAGACACCGTTCGCCGCGCTTGGTGTCTGCACCGAGTGCGTCCCGTCGAAGACCACCGGGGCAAACGCGCGCATCGCGGGCAGCGAACGGAAGTCCACCACGAGATTGTTGTACCCGAAGCTTGCCCCGCGCTCCGTCAGGCAGACCCGCGGCACAACTCCCTCTGGCGCGGAGGCCGATTCGCGGACTTTCTCGACAGCATGCCGCATATCCCAGGGTGCGACAAACTGGCCCTTCTTCACGTTCATTGCCCGGCGCGGCCCGGTGCACGCGCGGGCTGCCGCGGCGAGCAGATCCGTCTGACGACAAAGGAATGCCGGGATCTGCAGAATGGCATCGATGTCGCCGAGGGCCTCGGAGGCCGCGTAAGCCTGCTCTGGTGTGTGAATGTCTGTCAGGATCGGCACGCCGTTCTCTTGCGCAATCGAGCGCAAAATGCGGCAGCCCTCCGCAAGCCCGGGGCCACGGAAGCTGTGAACGGAGGTACGATTCGCCTTGTCATAACTGGCCTTGAAAAGGAATGGCATCCCGAGGTCATCTGCAGTGCGACGAAGGACGTCGGCAAGCCGGCGGGCATGCTGTTCGGACTCCAGCACACAAGGCCCGGCGATGAGGAACAAACGGGGTCCGCCAATGCGAACGGGTCCCAGGGAGAACTCTTGGGGGTGACTCACTTCTTTATTGGAGCATAAAGAAGACGCCCCGGAGTCTAAGTCCGGGGCGTCGGCCATCGAGGAAGCGCGGAGGGTTTAGGGCGTCCCAGTGGCCGGGAAGTTGACCGAGATAGCATGAGCCCCGTTGCCAACAGCTACGAGACAGGATGGCAGCGCCGATGTGGGGAACGGCGTGTTCGCCACAGCGCTAAGAACACCCGTGTGCCCGTTTAATTCGCCGCCGGAGATGTTCCCCGTGACGTAGTTGGAGGCATAGAGGAATTGCCCAAGGTTTGGATCGATCGTCACGCAGTTGGTACCAGCCTGCGCCGTGAACGTTGACCCCGCAACCGCAGATAAACTGCCTGTTGCCTGGTTGATCGCATATGACCCGACATTGGCCGAGTTAGAGTTCGCGACATACACGAACAGGGCGCGCGGATCGACGATGATCGCCACCGGAAAGGACCCTGTGGTGAAAGGACTGGACGGCATGGGGGTCAGGTTGCCGGTCGTCGACCGGGCAATCTGATAGCCGTAGATCTGGTTGGCTTCCTGATCGGTGACATAGACGAAGCTCGCCGTACCATCCACTGCGATCGCGCTTGGAACAACCCCGGCCGCGACACCCTGTAGCAGGCCTGCAGCACTGGTCGTCGTGCCGGAAAGCGGCGTCAGGGCACCGTTGGTCATGTTCTGTGCGTAGCCAAGCACCGTTGGTTTGCCGGCAACAGTTTCCTGGTCAACCACATACACGTAGGTGTTGTACGCGCCGGAGCCGGAACCAGTGGAGAGTGCGCAGGTCGGATTCGAAGCGACCAGGGGAGAGGCCGAGCAGACCGGAGCCGAAACTGCAACCGCAACCGGGTTGTTGCCTACGTTCAGCGTGGTTGGCGTCCCCAGACTCTCGTCCGAGTTGATCGGGAAGATCGTCACGCCACCAGGCCCGGGCGAGGCTGGCGTAAAGCCCTGCCGATACGTGAAGGTCACGTAGAGGAACGTTCCTGTCGAGTCAATCGCGATCGAGGTCGGATAGCTTCCGGTCAGATTGTAAGTGTGCGATCCGTAAAGCTTGCCGTCCGAACCCACGAGCAGTTCTTCGACCGCGTTACCGTCAGAGCCGTTGGGCCCACCCAGAACGTAGATGGCCTGGTTGTTCGGCGCTGCCACCACCTTCACCGGATCGGAGACCGTGGCGGTGAACGGCGAACCGGCGATCTGATTCAGGATCCCTGTCTGGTAATCAACCGCATAGGCCGAAATTGTGGCATTCGCGGCTGAAACCGCATAAACGTATGCCACCGTGTAGTCGCGGCTGCAGGAGACCAGCCCGAGCGCAAGCGCGAGCGAGGCCCCTCCGGTGATGGCACTCCTAAGCTTCTTGTTCAACCTCATTCGCTTCCTTTACCAGCGGCCCCAACCAGCGCCGCCTTGTACTTTCTGCCGTCTACCGGCGATTCGTTTCTTCCCGTGGAAGTCACAGCAGCATTCCCGCCGCTATACGGAGCCGCTGAGGGCAAGACAGGTGAGCCCAAGCGTCGAGGTTACAAATTTAGATCCGCGCGTCAGGTTGGAAACCTCGCCCGTTGTATCCGAGTAGATGTAACCCGTGATTGTGCCGTCCGTGTTATCGGCGGTATAGAGGTATTTTGAGGTAGGATCTTCGACCGCACAGACAGGTCCTGCACCCACCGCGAACGGCGACCCGGTGAGTTTTACCAACTGGCCCGTGGTGATGCTGTAGGCGCTGATGGTACTTCCTTGCGTAGTCGAGGCGGTGTTTGTGGCGGAACTGTTCAGAACGTAAACGTACTTCCCAGAGGTGGAGAGCAGTGTGTTCACCGGATTCACCACGGTCGGGTCATTCGGTGTCACACCACCTCCAAAAGCGGTGAGTGAACAGCCTGAACCGACGGTGAATGAATCGATGTTGCCCGGTACATTTCCGCCCAAGCCGTCTGTCAGGAACACGTACTGCGCATTCCCGTTGATGGACGTCATGTGCGTTGTCCCCGGCGTGAACGTTCCCGTCGTCACCGTTCCCAGCTGGCCGTTCGAGATGCTGTAGGTAGAGAGGGTTTGATTGGCCGAGTTGATCGTGAAGAGGCACGAGCCGGTCGAGAACATGCGAAGCGGTGTCTTCCCCACTTCAAGGAAATTGGGAGCTGTTTGCCCTGCCTGTGTGCCGGCAGTCTGCTGCACCAGGTTCAGGCGACCGGTCGTGGGGTCCGACGCGAATGCCGTGATTGAACCATTGCCGTCCCCGGACGACGAATACTGGTCGAGAACATAGAGGAAGTTGCCGGTCGAATCAAAGCTGGCCCAGAGATGCCCATATCCCTGCGTCTCGTAGCTTTGCTCAAAGGTAAGGCTGCCCTCACCGCCGACGGCGTATACAGCGATTCCATCTGCCGTCCCGTTCGACTTCCCGCTAAAACCTGTGCCCTGATTGATGACATACACGAAGCGTCCGCCCGGGCGAACAACCAGGTCCACCGGAACGGTGCCGGTGGTTGAAAAAGGCTGGTTGGGGACTGCCGTCAGGTTGCCCGTGTAGTCATCGACAAGGTAGCCGACAATCTGGTTGTACTGCGTTCCCACTGCCCACAGATAGGCGATGGTGCCGCCACCGCATGCCGTCATGCTCAAACCCAGGGCCAATGCCGACATCAAGGCCATGGCTGCACGGCCTAACGAACTCCACTTCATGTGCTTCCTTCATCACCCCGCTTTGCGCGCCCCTCGCGGGCGTGTTCAGGCGGGGAACCTGTCTAGAGGGTGGAACAAATCTTTACTTCATTGTAGGGGCTGTGAGAGTTTCCTGCCAGTTTCTGAAGGTTGGGACGATGCCGAACCGCAGGGGTGAGCAGGCCGCGCCCAAACCAGACAAAGAAACGCCCTGGACATTTGATCCAGGGCGCCCCTTATCAACTGTTGTGTGTTACCAGACGCGACAGCCGCCGTTTTCGGGCATCATTGGCTGGCCAGGATGGCAGCCAAACGCCTTCCCAAACTGGTCGAAGTTCTGCACCGTACCCTTCACGCGCCACTCGCCCGTGGAGTGCGGGTTTGTCTTTGCCTGGTTGATCGCCGCCTGCTCCCGCTGGTTCTCGCACCACACCTGGGCAAACGAAATAAAGAACCTCTGCGAAGGCGTGTACCCGTCCACCTGTGCCGTCGGAGACTTGCCCCCCTGCTGCAGTGTGCTCATCAACGCCTGGTACGCGATGCGAATGCCGCCATTGTCGGCAGCGTTCTCGCCCAGCGTCAGATGCCCGTTCAGGTTCTGCCCGGGTGCTACCGCAAAGCCGTCATACTCCTTCGCAACGCACTCCGTACGTTCATGGAACTTCACCTGGTCCTCCTTCGTGAACCAGCTTCCCATGCTTCCATCGGCGTTGTACTTCACATTGCCCGTCGGTCCGTAATTCGATCCCTGATCGTCAAAGCCATGCGTCATCTCATGGCCGATCACCACGCCGATGCCGCCGAAGTTGACGGCCGGATCCTTGGAAAGATCGTAGAAGGGCGGCTGCAGGATGCCCGCCGGAAAGTTGATGTCGTTCTGCGGAGGGTTGTAGTACGCGTTCACTGTCGGGGGCGTCATGCCCCACTCGGTTTCATCTACCGGCTTGCCCAGCTTGGCCAGGTTGCGATTCCGCTCAAAGCTGATCGCACGCTCCTCGTTGCCCAGCAGATCATCACGCTTTACCTCCAGCTTCGAGTAGTCGCGCCACGTGGCCGGGTAGCCGATCTTGTCACGGAACGCCGCCAGCTTCAGCTCCGCCTGCTTCTTCGTCTCCGGGCTCATCCAGTCCAGCTGCTGGATGTCCTGGTCCAGCGCAACCTTCAGCGCCGTCACCAGCTTTTCCATGTTGTCCTTAGCCTGCGGCGGAAAGTTTTCCTTTACCCAGTCCTGCCCCACAGCTTCACCCAGCGCACGGTCCGTGTACTGCGTGCAGCGCTTCCAGCGAGGCTGCTCCTCCTGCTGGCCGTTGAGTGTCTTGCTGAAGAAGTCAAAGTTCGCCTGCACAAACGGCGTGGACAGCAGCGGCGCGGCGCCATGCACGGCATGCCAGCGAAGGTAGCTCTTCCAGGCATCCAGTGACTCGCCGCTGATCTCGGCTTCCACCGTCTTTTCGAAGTCCGGCGACATCACGTTCATCGTCGGCGCAGACCCCACACCGATGCCGTCCAGGTAGGTCTTCCAGCTATAGTCCGGCGTCAACGCCTGTACTTCGGCGATGGTGAGAATGTGGTAGCGCTTGGAGGGATCCCGCATCGCCACCCGCTCCATCGATCCCTTCGCCAACGCCGTTTCAATCTTCATCACCGCTGCGGCTTCCGCAGCAGCCTGGTCTGAGGTGTCGCCCAGCAAGGCAAACGTCGCCTTCATGTTGTCGACATACTGCTCGCGCAGCTTCGCAAAACGCGGCGCAGGATTCAGGTAGTAGTCCCGGTCCGGCAGGGTAAGCCCACCCTGCCCCGTGCCCAGGATCTGCTTGGAGGAATCCTTCTGATCCTGCTGCACCCCTACGCCCAGCAGCTCCGTCCCGCCAAACCGCCTGGTAAGGTCGACGTTGAGCGCCGCAAGGTCTTTGGTCGACTTCAGCCCCGCAATGGTGTCGAGCTGTGGCTGCAACGGCTTCGCGCCCATCTTGTCCACCGTCGCCGTATCCATGCACGCCGCGAAGAAGTCGCCGTACTTGTGCTGCAGCGCGGTCTTCGGCGCGCTTGCGGCCTTGTTCAGGTCGACGTACAGCGAGTAGTTGTTGTACTCGGAGAGTTCATTGAAGCGGCCCCAGCGGGCTTGATCGGCCGGGATCGCATTGGCCTTGTTCCAGTTACCGCAGGCGTACTGATAGAAGTCGTTGCATGGGTCGGCCGACTTGTCGATCGCCGCCAGATCCATCGAAAGCGGCTTTTTCGGTTGCGCCGTGGGGCCGGCGTCCGCGGCAGGGGCAAAGTTGACGTCAATCTGCTGCGCCGCACAGATCGGAGCGGCGGCGGCAAGCAATGAGGCAAAAAGGATTCTACGCATGGATCTCCTGAGAAGACGACTGATTCAAAAGCATGGGTGCACAAGAATACTTCAGAGAAGAAACGCTTGTGAACAAGGTCGCAACGGGTATTCTCGGTCTACGCATCGGGAACGCCGAAAGTTTCGCACCCTCTCGGCTTTCCGGTACTGCCGCCTTAGAAGATCTTCATGTGAATCGTCAGGTACTTCTTCGGATCGGTCCGCAGCATCGTCGCCAGTTCCGACGCGTTCTTAAGCAGCACATTCAAGTTGTTGTACGCCGCGTCATTGGTCACCAGCTGCCCCACCGTGCCCTTGCCCCCGTTCACGCCGGCCAGCATCGTGTCGAGCTGGTTGATCGCGTCGTCCAGCCGGTGCGCGGTCGCAGGGTCCTTGAGCAGAAGGCCAAGGCTGCCCTGGCCGCTGTCTACCTGCGCAAGAATCGCGTTCGTGCGCACCAGCGTTGTGTTGAGGTTGTTATAGAGGGTGTCGTCGGTGAGCAGCTTGCCGGCTGAGCCCTTGCCGGTGGAGAGACCCGTCGTCAACGTGTCCAACCGGCTCGCGGTATCGTTGAGTCGATCGTAAAGCGTATCGTCCGTGAGGAGCTTGCCCGCTGAGCCCCGTCCGCGATTCAAGTTCGAACTCAGTGTGTGCAACTCAGCGAGCGTCGCATGCGCCTCGTCGTAGAGTGCAGGGTCTTTCAGCAACTTGCCCACAGATCCCTCACCCTTCTGGATGCCATCGACGACGTCATTCAACTTCGAAATGGTGGCGTTGAGTTGGGTCAGTGTGCCCTGGCTCGATTTTATGAAGCTGTTGATCGAAGGTGGTTCGAACGTCTTGAACTCCCCGCCGGTCGTGAACTGAGGCCCCTGCGCGGTCTCGCTGTTGAGTTCCACAACGGTATCGCCAACCAGCCCCGTCGTTTCAAGCGAGGCGCTCGTGTCCGTGTGGAAACGGTTCTCAAAACGGGGGTTGAGCTTCATCGTGATCTCAACCGGCGTTGCTTTGCGCGAAGGTTCCGTCGAGAGGCGGATCGCTTTAATCTCCCCAACCGGCACGCCTTCCAGGTTGACCAGGCCACCCACCTTGGCGCCCTCTGAGTTCGCAAAATAGCTCCGCGCCTCTAACTTGCGCTCGAAAGTGGACAAACCGCTCGCGTTGGTCATTAGGAAAAGCAACACGATCAGGAGCGCCAGCGAGACGAGAACCAGAACGCCAACCTTCAACTGCGACCATTTCACTTCCTGCTGGCTAGGCATGGACTCCATCGTAGCAAGATCACGGGGGATCACCCAGGAATCCCCCGGTCAGCGAGGGTAATGGCCAATTCAAGGGATTCCCGGCAGGGTTCCCGCACCCTACTTTAGGGTGTGTGAGTTCCGAGTAGTTTTTCCTCACGAGGTCTACATGAAGCCCAGAGTTTCTGCGACGGCAGCGCTTCTCTCCGTCATTTGCTGTTTCCTTGCTGGATGTTCCCAGAGCACGGCCTTTCCCACCGTAGGCGACCTTCCCCCCGTGCCTTCGCCGGCTTCCGCGGCACGGTTACAGGGCACAATCCACGGTGGTCAGCAACCCATAACCAACGCCAGGGTCTACCTGCTTGCGGCAGGGAAGACCGGTTACGGCTCGCCGGCATCCTCGCTGCTTACCAGCGCAGCCTATCCCGGTTATCCCGCAGTCCAGGACGCCGCTGGCCGTTATTACGTCACCAGCGACTCCAATGGTTTCTTCCAAATTGCGGATTCCTGCACCCCGGGGCAGCAGGTCTATATGGCGTCGGTAGGCGGCAATCCGGGATTTGGGAGCAATTCCGCTGCGACAGAAATCGCCATCCTGGGCACTTGCCCAAGCGCAGGCAATTTCGACAGCACCTACACCGGCGTGTTCATCAGCGAGATCTCGACAGTAGCTGCAGCCTTCTCTGCCGCGGCCTACGCGACCGATGTCTTCGACATTGGCGCGCCCGGCGGAACTCTCGCGCAAACGGGCATTACGAACGCTTTTGCGAATGCAGCCAATCTGTTTGATGTGCAGAACATCAATGACCTGGCTCGATCGACCAACGTAAGCGGCAGCGGCACCGTTCCCCAAGCCAAAATCAACACCCTCGCCAATATTCTCGCGGCCTGTATCAATTCCATCGGGCCATCTTCCCCGAGCTGCTCCACCCTGTTCCTCTACGCACAAACCGGCGGGACGACAGGAACACCGCCCACCGACGTCGCCACCGCCGCGATCAACATGGCCCACAACCCCTCGTCCCTGGGCGTCCCGACACTCTATTCGCTGCAGGGGGGCAATCATCCCTTTGGCCCGGTGCTTGGGTCGGCGCCTGGCGACTTCACGATTGCCGTGAATTACGCGAATGCCGCATTGGGCTCCAACCCCTCGCTGGCTGTGGATGCCGGTGGCAACATCTGGACGATCACGCCAGGCATCAGTGCCATCACGAAGATTTCTCCGACGGGCGCCATCCCTGTGCCCCAGTATGCGATAGGAGGTACCTTTAACAACTCGCGGAGCCTTGCCGTTGATCCTTCTAACAACATTTGGGTACTCGGGCAGACAGCAGCAAGCGGGCTCTTTGGGACCCTTTACACCGTTCCTGCTTTCGCAAAACTCACAAACCTGGGTGTTTACCAAAGCACGATCAATGAAACTCCAGCCATCAGCTCCCATCCGCCCAGCAACACTACCAACCTTGTCATCGACGGCAATGGCGCCTTCTACTATTCCGCAGCTTATGACATTATTGGCCTAATCAGCACCACATGCTGCACTGTCAAGTTCGATCCTGTCGCGGTAACTTATACCAATCTCGACACCGGCAACGCTTCACCTGGGAACAACTTCGTAGCTGTTAGCACGAGTACGCAATGGGCAACAGGCGGCGGTAGTGTGCTGAGTTTGTCGTCAGCCTCCTCGAGCCGCACTGTGTCAGGAGGAGGCCTGAACACGGCGACCGGTGTGGCCCTGGATAACGCGGGGCGGGCCTGGGTAGTGAACCAGGGCAATAACTCGGTTTCCCTCTTCACCAGCACGGGCACGCCCGTCTCAGCCAGCGGCTACACAGGAAATCTCGCTGTCCCGAAATCGGTAGCCGTGGACGGTGCGGGCAACGTCTGGGCGACGAATTCGTCGGGGGGCATCAACCTGGCTGAGTTCTCCAGCACTGGCGCGGCAATTGGAAACGGGTATGCCAGTCCTGGTCTCGCAGGCGCGGGCTCGCTGGCCATCGATCCGTCTGGAAACATCTGGGTCGCAAGCCCATCCTCTCCGACCATCACCCAGTTCCTGGGTCTTGCCGCGCCGGTCGTAACTCCCGCGTCGACCGCAATCGGCACAGGAAAGCTGGGCACAATGCCCCAGTAAGGGAAGCTTTTTGGGAAGCAAGGGCCCAGCGTCTACTGCCCAAGAATGGCAGTGCCGGCAAGTTCCATGGAGTGCTCGATCCGTCGCTTCCACTCGTCCGGACCCGTTGTGTGGACACTCGTCCCCTGCGTGTCGACCGCCACCGTCACCGGCATGTCGACCACCTCGAACTCGTAGATCGCTTCCATGCCCAGGTCTTCGAACGCAAGCAGCCTGGAGTGCTTGATTGCTTTCGATACGAGGTAGGCCGCACCACCGATGGCGATGAGGTACACAGCCCGGTTGTCGCGAATGGCATCGATGGCTGCCATGCCGCGCTCGGCCTTTCCGACCATGCCGAGCAGGCCGGTCGACTCGAGCATCTGACGCGTGAATTTGTCCATGCGCGTCGCCGTCGTCGGCCCGGCGGGACCCACGGCCTCATCGCGCACCGCGTCCACCGGGCCGACGTAGTAAATCAGCTTGTCGGTGAAATCGACAGGCAGCGTCTCTCCGCGGCTGAGCATATCCGTCATTCGCTTGTGTGCAGCGTCGCGGCCGGTAAGGAGCTTGCCATTCAGCAGGAGAACGTCTCCCGGCTTCCAGCTTTTCGTCTCAGCATGGGTCAGCGTGTCGAGGAAAACACGACGCGCTCCGGCGGAGGCGGGATCATAGGTAAGCTTCGGCCAATTCTCCAGATCGGGCGGATCGAGGTATACCGGGCCTGCGCCCTCCAGCACGAAATGGGCGTGGCGCGTGGCAGCGCAGTTTGGGATCATCGCCACGGGGAGGTTGGCCGCGTGCGTTGGCCAGTCAAGGATCTTCACGTCCAGCACCGTCGTCAGGCCGCCAAGACCCTGCGCTCCGATGCCCAGAGCGTTGATCCTGTCGTAAAGTTCCACCCGAAGCCGCTCGATATTGGTCTGCGGGCCGCGCGCCTTCAACTCCTGCATATCGATCGGGTCCATCAGTGCCTGCTTGGCAAGCAGCATCGCCTTTTCTGCCGTCCCGCCCAGCCCGATGCCGAGCATCCCGGGCGGGCACCATCCTGCGCCCATGGTGGGCACGGTCTTCAGCACCCAATCCACGATGGAATCAGACGGATTCAGCATCACGAATTTGCTCTTGGCCTCTGAACCCCCGCCCTTCGCGGCAACCGTCACATCGACCGTCCGGCCGGGCACCAGCGCCACCTCCACCACACAGGGCGTGTTGTCTTTCGTGTTCTTGCGGCTGAAAGCAGGGTCTGCAAGGATGCTGCCGCGGAGCTTGTTGTCAGGGTCCAGCCAAGCTTCGCGAACGCCCTGATCGCAGAGCGCCTGTAGACTCATGGTGGCAGGACCGTCACCCTTCTGCAAATGACACTCCAGCCCAAACTTGATGAAGACCGTGACGATGCCAGTGTCCTGGCATATCGGACGATGCCCCTCGGCGCACATGCGGGAATTCACCAAAATTTGCTTGATGGCATCTTTAGCCGCCGGCGATTCTTCAAGTTCGTAGGCCCGGGCCAGGTTGGTGATGTAGTCGACGGGGTGGTAGAAGCTGATGTACTGCAGAGCGGCGCGAATGCTCTCAATGAGATCGTCCTGCTGAATCGTAACCATTGCGGCGTGAACCCTTCAGAGCGCTAGTTTACGCCGCGCGAGCAGCGGCTTACTCCTCTTCAAGCACCGCACAAACTTCGTTGACATGTACGTCAACCGCCGTACCTTCCAGGGCAAGGAATCCTCCTCGCACCGTTTTCATCTTGCCGTCAGGACGAAGGACGGAAAGATTCTGCTCAAAGGGTCAAAATGCAAGCCCTTGGCACACACAGCCTGAAGTAATCCTGGCAACGACTAAGTATGCGGCCAGGCCTGTGCTCCGGAGAAAGGACCTCAATGCAACGGGGTGGCATGGTCGTGCTCTCCCGAGTTTCTTTCCTCCACGATGCCATGGACATCATCCACTTCGGGCTGGTGGTCGGAGTGAGGTGCTCCTCAGAGAGGCGAGGGATTGCTGCCGCCGCCGTAGAGGCCTCCGCGTCTGTAGGCTACAACAAGGAGCACCGGAGGAGGGATGATCCCCCTACAAACGAAAGACGTAGTTCCGCAGTCGATTGCGCCGCAGATCGTGCGTGTACGGGGTTGGGAGCACTACACCTGGTTGCGCGCCGGGTTCAGCACGCGGTACGCCGGATCCTCCTCGGTGTACGGGGAAGGCGAACTGAATCTGGGCTGGACCCGGGAGGATGATCCAGCCTCCGTCGCGCGGAATCGTAGGGCCTTCGCGCAGGAACTTAGCGGCGGCGCAGCGATGTCCCTGGTCACCGTAGGGCAAGTTCACGGCTCAACCGTGCGGGATCTGGAACAGGAAAGCTTGCCACTGATGGCTCCCGACGGAAAAGCCCGGCTGGAGGGAGACGGTCTCCTCACCCGCAGCAGCGGCCAGTTGCTGGCCATCCTCACCGCGGATTGTGTCCCCGTGCTGGTCGCCGACACGCGTCTGCGAGCCGTCGGTGCTTTTCATGCAGGCTGGCGGGGAACGCTTACCCGGATCGTCGAGCGCGGTATCGCGTCCATGCGCGACCGGTACGGCTCTCGACCCGAGGATCTCGTGGCAGCTATTGGACCCTGCATCGCCGCCTGCTGCTTTGAGGTCGGTTCCGAGGTCCGCGACGCCTTCGTGCGCGATTTTTCCGACGCGGGCGACCTCTTCGCTGCGAAAAGTTCAGCGAAGTCCCATATGGATCTAACCGAGGCCAACCGCCGCCAATTGATTGCGGCAGGCCTACCTCCGGCAGCCATCTGGGCGGCGGGGGAGTGCACGGCGTGTGCTCGTGACCCCAACGGCCGACGCAGATTCTTCACTTATCGCGGCGAAAGCGGCATCACGGGCCGCATGCTCAGTGGCATCGGCGTCGTGAGCTGAGCTAGATCTTCCTGCCCAGCTCTTCAAACAGGGAGTCGCGGCGCTCCATCGCATAGGTCTCGATGCCGCGCAGTCCCGCCTGGTACGCGATCAACGCGCCGATCGCATACGCCGCGAGGAGACCCAGACTCAGCCAGGGTTGGCGGAGGTAGACGGCGAGCGCCTGGAGACCGAAAGCAATCGCCGCCGTCCCAAGAAGCACGCCCATCGACATCCACGCGCTGACCTGCGACTGCGTTCGGTTGATCGAGCGGCCCGGGTTGACTTTCTTCGGTGCGGCGATCGACCGCAGATTGCCCAGAGTTGTATTCAGCAGCAAGGTGCCGCACACCCACAGCAAGACGAACACAACGTCGAGAGCATGTGGCCGGCCCGCAACGTTGGCCACAATCGCAATCACGGCAACAACTTCAAAGAGCGCCACCAGGAAATGCATGGCGTTCTTGGCGAAGAAGACCTCCCGCAGCGGAACCGGCGCCATGAAGTAAAACTGCGCGCCTGTGCCTTCCAGCCCGAAGGAGTTATAACTTTGCGGCGCCAGCCCCAGCATGGCATAAGCCACGGCGATCAAAAGCAGCCAGTGCGACCCGCCGCGCAGCGACATGCGGCCTGCAAACAGGAAGACCATGACCACCGGCGCGATCACCCCATAGAGAAGGCCTGTATTGCGGCGAAGCAACAAGATTTCTTTTTTCATCAAAGGAACAAGCGTCGCGGGAAGGGGACTGCGAGAGCGGCCGGCCACCTCGTCGGCAGCGGTGAAAGCAAGGGGCACCGCCACCGCAGCCGCCGTTTGGCCGTGTGCAGGCAGAGGAGGCTCTGCGCGAACGGCATTTGCCTGATCGCTGAGATTCTCCCCCCTGTATTCGGACCGCATCCGGAAGGCGTACACGGCGAGAAACGCCGTCGCATACAGCATCACCAAAGCGTCGTCCCGGAGCGATATGGCCGGCTGATGCACCACCGCGGCGAGCATGGAATGGGCGGTAAGCTCCGGCGGAAGCCACGCGAGCCATGGATGCACGTGCTGGAGAAAGCTCTGGGCGCTGTGCAGCTTCTCCGGCGTGATCTGGCGATGACGGTTGTGGTTGAAGCCAGGGTTATAGGTCACGTTGACGTACTGAAACCCAAGCGATGCAGCAAAGATAAGCGCCGTGAACGCCTCACGAGCACGCCGGGTGGAAAGCCAGCGATCTACCCAGGCGAAGATCATTCGTGAAAACAAGACATTGGCCAGGGCAAACGCACCCGTCGCGAGCAAAGTCCAGAGCCAGACCCGCGGCCGATCGATCGTGAACCCTACGAAGATGGCGACCGACATCAGCGTGATGACCGCGTTCGCCGGGCTAAGCAGGCCGAAGCACAGCCGCACCAGAACAAAGTTGCGCAGCGCCATGGGAAAGCGGATCAGCTCCACGGGGTCGAACGTGGTGCCTGGCTGGCTCAGATTGATGTTCAGCAGCTGCGTCAAGCCAAACGCCGCCCAGAAAAGCACGTTCAGGTATTGCAGAGTGCCGTGCATTGCGAGAAACCAGGCAAAGAACCCGGCCAGCAGAGCGGGCCCCAACACAAGGCAGAGTGCCAGCGGATAGAGCAGGATGCGGGCAACCAGCTCGCCCTTGCCTCCCTTACGACGCGCACTGTTGGCGAAGATGCGCCAGCGTAGCCAGGCAATCGCGCCAAATTGATTCCACGCCAGCCGTGCCCCCCTCAGGGTAGGCATCGCCGTGCTCAGCTCAGCCATGCCAGTTCACTCTCCGTATGCTGCGGCGCCCCTTCTTCCCCCACCACCGAGAGGAAGATTTGCTCCAGCGTCAGCGTCTTGTTGTCGGCCAGTTCACCATGCTCCGGATCAGGCTGCCTGCCGGCGAGCCGGGCCCGAACCCCTGCGCGCAGCTCTTCCAAAGAGCCATGCGCAACCAGATGGCCATGATTGATGATCGCCACATGCGTGCAGAGGCGCTCCACGATTTCCAGCACATGCGATGTGAGAAAGATGGTCGCGCCGCGCGCTATCATGCCCTGCAGCATCACCTTTAATGTGCCCGCCGCAATCGCGTCTACCCCTTCAAAGGGCTCGTCCAGAAACAAGAGCCGGGGCGCATGGATTACCGCCGCTGCCAGGGCGAGCTTCTTCCCCATCCCATGCGAGTAGTCGGCAATCAGCTTCTTGCGCTGATCAGCGAGACCCATAAATTCCAGCAATTCAGTCGTCCGCGCCCGCGTCGTGCTTTTATCCAGACCGTACATCCGCCCGACAAACGTCAGGTATTCTGTCGCGGTTAGCTTGCCGAAAAGGGCCATGCCTTCCGGTACCACGCCAATCTGGCGCTTCACCTCCACCGGGTGCGTCAGCAGGTCTTCCCCAAGAATACGAATCAGTCCGGAAGAGGGCGCAAGCAGCCCGGTGAGCATCTTGATGGTCGTAGATTTCCCCGCGCCATTGGGTCCGAGAAACCCAAAAAATTGGCCGCGCTCTACCGTAAGATCCAGTGCCTCCACTGCCTGAAATCCATGAAAGGTGCGGGAAAGTGCTCTTGTCTCAATCGCCGGGGTAGAGGTCATTGCTCCCCTTTATACACACGTCCATCCTGAAATCCCTGCGAACGTTTCGAGGCGATGCATTCATCTACTCTTCTGCAGCTGCCCTTGCCTCTTCGCCGGTGTGCGCTTTGCCTGGGGTAGATGCTGTCTCGACAAGCTCGCGCAACTCCTTGCTTGGTTTGAAGAAGGGCACTCGCTTCGCTGGGACCGACACCGTCGCGCCCGTCTTGGGGTTGCGTCCCGTGCGCGAGTTGCGTTGACGTGTCCGGAAGCTGCCAAAGCCACGAACCTCAACCTTCTCCCCGGTCTGCAACGCATGCACGATCGCGTCGAACATCGTTTCTACGATAATTTCGCTGTCGCGGCGCGTAAGGTCGCCCAGTGCGCTGACGCGATCGGTAAGGTCTACCTTGGTCATCCTGCTGTCCTCGCTGGCCGAGCGGTCTTGCTCCTCTTAGTGTACCGGGCTGCCCCCTTACGGCATCAACAGAAAAAGCCCGCACGAGGCGGGCTTTCTCTGTCATAGGTAAAGAGATCTACTTGACCGTCCCGGCCTTCTTTACCTGGGGTTGGGTGCCTGCCAGATCGTCGATGACAATCTGACGGGAGACTGGCGTGATCGTGGGGGCGCCGCCACCAATGATCTCCGAAAGCGTGAAGCTTCCCGGCGTGCATCCGGTGGTATGGCAACCGTAGTTACTGATCCAGATATTGCCAGCGCGGTCCACCGCCACGCCGGCCGGGGCAGACAGCGTACCGCCGCCGTTCGCACCGCTATGGTCATACACCACGTTATTAGCCTGGTTGCTGCCGTTCAGATACGATCCGTTGACCAGCGGGATCTGCTCGATGGTCGGGCCGTTTGTATCGGTCAGCCAGAGCGAACCTGCGCCGTCAATGGAAAGCCCTGAAGGATGCCGGACCGCATCGTTTGCCATGCTGAAGCAGTTCTGTGCGCTCCAGATGCAAATGCCGTCATCGCCCGGGGCGTAGCCGCCGCGTGCACCCACATAGTCGTTCGACGTGAAGCCCACCTGACCGGAGTCCTCAAAGCTCTGATACGTGATTTCCGTGGTCTGTCCGCTCGGGGAGAGATAGAGGTCAAAGGTCGTCGGTGTGTCCAATTCCTGACCGCCGATACCGAAACCACCGACCACATCCGCGGCCAGGCTGGAAGCGATATAGCCATACGCGCCGGGGATCTCCGTATTCGGAACAGGCGTGTAGGCACTCTTGCCCTGCACCTGCGCGAGAGCCGGCAACCCATTGCCATCAACAATGCCATACCGCACGCTGTTGTCATAGGCGATCGTGACGGCCGTCGATGTCGTGTTCGGCAGACTCAACACAACTGGCCCGCCGGGGTTCGCTGCGGGGAAACCGGCGACGATGGACGAGTTCATGTCGTTGGCCCAGACCTCGCCGTCAATGTCGATGGCCACCTCCTGGGGATGAACCAGGCCGGCCGAAAACACCGGGCTGAAGGTACCGTCGCTTGGATCGAAGTAACCCACGCCGCCTTTGCCCGCTGCGTTGCTGGGAAACCAGACACGGCCGCTGAGATCGATGTCGATTGTGCTCACTGTCCGTGTGTTCACCGCGAGGCCGAAGTTCGGCGTCGTGTAGCTGGCTGACAAGGTCCAATCATTCGGAGGAGCCGTCAGGCCGCCCGTGAAGGCCGCCGCACCCGACTGTGGCTGCAGTGCAAAGACATAGCCGACGTTCTGCTGCGGGTTCAGGGCCAGGTAGACCGCAGCCTCCAGTGTGGTCGTCGGGACCGCGCCGTTCGGACCTGTGATGTAGCTGAACAGGGCATTGCAACTGGGCGAACCCGGGCCGACCGAGTTGACGCAGGCGCCCAGGATATTGCCCAGCGTGATCAGCTTCTTGCCCTCAAATGTCACTGTGCTGTTATTCACCCGGGGGTAGCCGTTTTCGACATCCAGAAGCGTGAACAAGGTTCCGTTGTTGCCGTTCATGATCGTCTGTGTGGCGTCGGCGGGCCCGCCAAAGTGATCAGGCGTGTTGACATCGGCAGTAGGAGTTGCGCTGAAGAAGTGCGCGAAGGTATAGGCCATCATCGCCGTGCTGATCTCGTTGATGGTGACGAAGGCGTTCGCGGCATCCGCACAGTTGCCGATTCCGGACCCGAGAACGATGGCCGAGTTGTTGCCGAATCCTGGGTTCCCGCCGATAGAAAGGATGTACACCGGTGTAGTCGGCGTGGGGCAGGTGATGGTGCTCGGATCGATGTTGAAGTAGCCCGTGGAATCGGCAACCGTGCTTGCCAGCAGCGTCGGGGCGCTCCCATACCCACCTGTACCAAAGGCGTACAGGCCAATCGTGCCGCTGCTGACAGGGTTCTGTCCTCCGTATGCCTTGCCCCGAATCGCCTTGGCAGATACAACCGCCGATGTTACCGAGCCCGAATTCTGCATGGCACAGCCAGACAAGAGAGCAGCGACCGGGAGCAGCAGTCCCAGGGCTGAGAAGTTGAGACGCATGTTGCCTCCAAGCAAGTCAAAAAGAAAATTGTTGTATATCAACCTGAAATATACAACGCTTCGGTAACTCGAAGGTAACCTGAGCAGTACGCCCTAACACTAAAGTGGAATGCCCAACACCCAACCACCGCGTTTTTACCTCGCTTTAGCAATTGGGCAGCCTCCCGGGCGTAGGCTGGGCAGGTGGCGGCGCAGGGCGCAGCCCGGAGTGCGGGTGAGTCAGACTATTTTTGTCCTCGAAGACGACGCAGACATCCGGCGATTGATCCAGTACCGTCTGGAAAGCGCAGGGTATGCGGTGCGCGTCTATCCAGCCCCTGGCGCGATCCTGCAGGACGCCGAGCGGCAACGGCCGGCGCTCTTCCTTCTCGACATTATGGTGCCTGGCGGCAGTGGGCTCGACGTTTGCCGGCGCCTTCGCAGCAGCAGCACGCTGGGCGGCGTGCCCGTGATTTTTCTGACCGCGCGCGCCTCGGAAGACGACCGCGTCCTCGGACTCGAACTCGGCGCGGATGACTATATCGTCAAGCCGTTTGCCGTCAGGGAACTCCTGGCGCGCATTCGTGCCGTGCTACGCCGGTCGGATGCGCCGGAGGAGGAGGTGACCCCCGCCGTTCTGACCGTTGAGGACCTGGAGATCGATTCCGGCTCCATGCAGGTGCGCGTGCGCGGTGACCTCATCACGACCACGACGACCGAATTCCGGCTGCTCGAATACCTCGCGCGCCACCCTGGCCGTGTTTTCAGCCGCGACCAGTTGCTTGATGCCGTTTGGGGCGATGCTCGCTTCGTCACGCCCCGCAGCGTGGACGTCTATGTACGCCGGCTGCGCGAGAAAATTGAGGCAGAACCGGAAACGCCAAGGTTCCTGAAAACCTTGCGGGGGGCAGGTTATCGCTTTGATATTCCGCCCGTGCGCGTCGCGATGGCCTTGCCGGAAGCTGCCGCTCATTAGGTCCACGGATCCCTCCGATCTCAATCGCCTTCAAGTGAAGCCGCTACACTCCCCGGTGGCGTCGTGGCACCCTGCCGAACGGAGTAGGTTAAGACCATGGTGAAACGCCGATCCAGCCTTTTTGTTTACCTTCTGCTCTGGGTAGCAGGCGGCGCCGTGGTTCTTCTGCTCGGTCTATTGCTGCATGCGCCGTGGTGGTTGCTCCTATTCGTCTGGCTCAGCGGTGCGCTGGTGGGAGCCTGGATTGCCTTGCAGCAGGTGCGCGAGGGCGCGCGTCCTCTCGAAGAAGCCGTCCGCCGGCTCCCCGACGCGCCCGACGCGCAGGTCCCCATGCCGGAGCTCGCCGATCTCGCGGATGCCCTTGTCTCCGCCGCGCCGCGACTTGCCGCGCAGATTGAGGCAGCCCACGAAAACGGCCGGAGACTACAAACCGTGCTCGACTCCATGCAGGACGCCGTCACCGCGATCGATGCCGCCGGCCGCATCAGTTGGGCAAACCGGCCCATGCAGCAGCTCATGCGCGAGTCTCATGGTTCCGTGCGTACCGGTCACTCGCTGGTACAGACCCTGCGCGCGCCGGAGATCCTCGATTGCGTCCAGATTGCCCTTGAATCGCGTGAGTCCGTTGAGCGGCAGCCCGTCACCGTACTCCCTGGGCGCATCGTCGCCATCAGCGCCGCCCCTATGCCCGAGGGGGGAGCCGTGATCGTTCTGCACGACATCACCCGGATTCAGCAGGTCGAGCGCACCCAACGGGAGTTCGTCGCCAATGTCTCGCATGAGCTTCGAACGCCTCTCACGTCCATCCAGGGCTACGTGGAAATGCTGCTCGAAGAGGGGGAGGATGCACCCGGGGGAGCATCACCCCCCAGTGAACGCCGGCGCGAGTTCCTGGACGCCATCCTCAAGAGCGCCCGGCGCATGGGCCGCCTCACCGACGATCTGCTGGCCCTTGCGCGGGTGGAGAGTGGCGAACGGCGCATTCAACCGGAGCCCATCGCCGTGTCAGTCCTCATCGAGGAGTGCCTCGAAGCGGTCTCCGGGTTGCTGAAAGAAAGAGGTGGAACCCTCGCTATCGCAGGCGACCCGCCGGATGTCGATGTGATGGCAGATCCCGACACCATCCTGCAGATCATGAGCAATCTTGTAGAAAATGCACTCATTTACGGCCGCGGCGTCGATGGCTGGGCAGTTATCGAGATCTCCGCCTCTCTTTTGCACGCCGAGGGCGAGGATCGTATGCCCGAGGTGCAGATCAAGGTACGCGACTTCGGCGCGGGGATCCCGTCGGAGTACCAGGATCGCCTTTTTGAACGCTTCTACCGGGTTGACAAGGCGAGGTCCCGTGAGTCCGGCGGCACCGGCCTCGGGCTCGCCATCGCCAAACATCTCGTAGAGGCACATCGCGGGCAGATCTGGGTGGAGAGCGAGTTGGGCAAGGGCAGCAGCTTCATCTTCACGCTCCCATGCGCCAGGATGAGGTTCGACGCGCCGGAGCCTGATCACGTCCAGGCCTCTCAGGAAGGGGACGGAAATCTTCCCACAGAACCTCGTTTTAACACTCCTTTAACATCGTAGTCTTCGAACGTTGAACTCCGGCTGGGAGCATAACCGTACTGAGAACCCCAGACGAGAGCAGCGTAAGCCGGGCCTTACTGCCCCTTGCGCGTCCCTGCGCGGTCACTCTTCGAGGAACTGATGAAACAGAACAGCAAGTTTATGGCGGCGCTTGTAGCAGCGCTGCTTGTTTCTGCGTCGGGTGCGGCCCAGACAGCAACCCACAAGGCCAGCACCCACAAGAAGGCGCGGAAGACGGCATCGCGGAGCACCCGCGCACGGAAGGCACATGTGGAGACTGCGGCTGAGCGCCAGATGCGCGAACTGCGCGAGCAGGTCAGCGGCGAGCAGGTGCAGATTGACGCCCTGAAGACCCAGTTGTCGGCCCGCGATCAGCAGGTGGCAGCTGCCCAGCAGAGCGCCGCCGAAGCGCAGTCACAGGTCGCCTCGGCAGCTTCCGCCACCGCGGCCGCAGCCGCCCAGAGCACCCAGAATGCACAGGATGTGCAGCAGCTCAAGACCTCGGTCGGCGATCTGGCCACACAAAATACCAGCCTGCAGCAGACTGTGGTGCAGAACCAGGCGCAGGTACAGGAGCAGATCAACTCGCCGACCACGCTTCACTACAAGGGCATCACCATTCAGCCGGTAGCCTTCTTCGCTCTTGAAGGTGTGTGGCGCCAGCGTTCGGTCAACTCCGATATCAACACACCCTTCAACAGCATCCCTTTCCCGAGCGCGGTGGAAGGGCATACGAGCGAGTTAAATTTCTCCGGTCGCCAGAGCCGCATCGGCGCCCTGTTTACTGGCGATGCCGGCAAATACAAGCTGACCGGGTATGTGGAAGCCGACTTTCTGGGCACCGGAACAAGCTCCAACAATAACCAGAGCAATAGCTACGTTCTTCGGCAGCGGCAGATCTGGGGCCAGGGTGCAACAGCCGGAGGATTTGCGGTGACAGGCGGCCAGATGTGGTCGCTGGTGACTGAAAACCGACGCGGCACGGACAATCGCACTGAGATTCTCCCAAATACCATTGACCCGCAGTACATGGTCGGCTTCAATTGGGCACGGCAGCCGGCACTTCGCCTCCAGCAGCGTTTTGGCGACTACAAGACCGGCGCGGTCACGGTGGCGATGTCGCTCGAACAGGCGCAGATCACGAATTTCACGCTGAATAATGCGGGCAATGCCCCGGCAGACTACTTCTTCGCGGGACCTGGCCAGAACGGCGGTCTGTACAACGCTGCTGAGGGTGCGGGCGCGGGCAACGTAGCCGGAACCGCGGCCATCACCACCTATGCCAACAACACGGCGCCGGACGTCATGCTCAAGTTCGCATTTGACAACAGCAAGTTCCACGCTGAAGTCGGCGGCCTGGCGCGCTTCTTCCGTGACTTCTACTATCCCTCAACGCTGAATGCGGCCGGTACCACCTACACCTACGGCACCCATTACAACAGTGCGACCACAACCGGCGGCGGTGCCTTCGCCGCGGTACGCGCCACCCCCTCGAAGTACTTCGAAATCGCGGTGCAGGCCATGGGTGGTCCGGGCGTGGGCCGGTACGGTTCCTCCCAGCTTGCCGATGCAACGCTGCGTCCGGACGGCTCGCTCGAGCCCATCCACAACTACCACGGTCTGGGATCGATCGAAACCCATCCCACTCCCAAGCTGGATGTTTACGGCTACTACGGTGGAGAGTATGCCCAGCGTACGCTGTACTCGAACTCGGCCGGCGGCGTCTTCGGCTACGGTCCCGTTAACCTGAACGACGCCGGTTGCTATGCACTGCCTCCTGCGCCGCCGGTTGCTGGCTCGGGTGGAGCAATTGCCTCGCCGGGCACCTGCGCCTCGCCGACCAAGTACATCGAAGAAGGCACCATCGGGTTTACCTACAAGATCATCAACAGCCCGAAGTATGGCATCCTGCGCTACCAGGCGACCTACAGCTACCTGCAGCGTGATCTGTGGCGCGGTACCGTCTCTACCGCTGTGACCAATGCCCCCTTCCCCACGCCGGCCAGCCCGCGTGCGGAAGACAACATGATTCACGTTGGCATGCGCTACTACATCCCGTAGTCCGGGCCAGGGTGTTGACTCCATACCGGGTGTCTGCTGTGCAGGCACCCGGCGCATTAAGTGCTTACGACGCAGTTCTCAGGAGACTTACGTGAAAGCCAAACTTCTTGCCGCCGCGCTGCTTGCGGCCACCGCCGTCGCTCCGTTAGCCGCCCAGAACCTCACTGGCGCGGGCGCGACCTTCCCCAACCCGATCTATTCGCGCTGGTTCGGTGAGTACGCCCAGGAGCATTCGGGTGTTCACATCAACTACCAGTCGGTAGGTTCCGGTGCGGGTATCCGCCAGGTCACGCAGAAGACCGTGGACTTCGGCGCCTCCGATGGTCCCATGACCGATCAGCAACTCTCCGAGTCCAAGGTCAAGATCGTTCATATCCCGACTGTGCTCGGGGCGGTGGTGCCCGTCTACAACGTGCCCGGAGTCTCCGGCGACCTCAAGTTCGCGCCGGAAGTGATCGCCGGAATCTATCTCGGCGTCATCACCAAGTGGAACGATGCCAACATCCAGCACGACAACCCCGGCGTGAAACTGCCGGATCACGCCATACTTCCGGTCTACCGCTCGGACGGGTCCGGTACCACGTACATCTTCACCGATTTCCTGTCCAAAACCGTGCCGCAATTTCAAGAGCGGGTCGGTAAAGGCACCAGCGTCAAATTTCCCGTCGGCATCGGCCAGAAAGGCAACGAAGGCGTTGCGGGTATGGTGAAGAACAGTGAATACAGCTTTGGCTATATCGAGCTGATCTACGCCGAGCAGAACAAGATTCCCTTTGGCCTGGTGCGCAACCACGATGGCAAGTACCTGAAGGCCTCCGTTGACGGCGTAACTGCTGCTGCGGCGGCAGACGCCAAGAGCATCCCCGCGGATTACCGGGTCTCCATCACCAACGCCGCAGGTCCGAACTCCTACCCGATCGCGTCGTTTACCTGGCTGCTGATCCCGCAGCACTGGGATGACGGAGCCAAGGGTAAGGCCATGGTGGATTTTCTGAACTGGATGCTGGATCACGGCGAGACCGAAGCCTCCAGCATGGCGTACGCCCCCTTACCGAAGGCTGTCGCCGATCGCGTTCGGCAGACGATCAAGACGATCCAGTAGGTCCTCAGGGGGGTGCTGCTGCACGGGGCGCTCCCCTTCCTCTGTTTTCATACAACTCTTGTCAACGCGGCGCACCTGGCATCCGCATCTGACGGTGCAAGAAGAAACGCATGTCTGACTCCGGTTCCATTCCAGCTTCGGCTTCCCGGCCTGAAGCTCTCAAGTCCGAAGCTCCCCGGGTGCAGGCCGCAGCGATCGCGGCGCCTGTAACCGCGCCTGCCGTGACTACGCCGGCACCCACGGAAATCCGTGAGTTTCTTCGCGCCCGCGGCAGTGGCGCAGCCGCGGACTCGAGCTTCGCCGGCCTGATGATAGTGTGTGCCCTCAGCGTCATCTTCATTGTTCTGCTGATCGTCTTCGTACTGGTCGTCAACTCAAGACTCTCCATTCACGCTTTTGGCTGGAAGTTCTTCGGCGGATCGAACTGGGACCCGGTGAACGGAAGCTTTGGCGCGCTGCCCTTCGTCTTTGGCACGCTGGCGACCTCTCTGCTGGCGCTGGTGATTGCCGTTCCGCTGTCGCTTGCGGTCGCGATCTTTGTGCTCGATATCTGCCCTTTGCCGTTGCGGGGCGCGATCGCGTTCCTGACCGAACTGCTGGCGGCTATTCCCTCCGTGGTGTACGGCCTGTGGGCAGTGTTTGTGCTGGTCCCCATCGTGCGCGATCAACTGGGGCCGTGGATGATCAAGCTGCTCGGCTGGACCGGGCTGTTTGCGGCTCCCAATTTTGGGGTAGGTATCTTCACCGCAGGCCTGATTCTGGCCGTCATGATCTTTCCAGTGATCTGTTCCATCTCGCGCGACGTGATGCGGGCGGTACCCAGCTCACAGCGTGAAGCCGCCCTGGCGTTAGGCGCGACACGCTGGGAGATGCTGCGGATGGCAGTGCTGCGCAACGCCCGCATCGGTATCGTCGGGGCAGTCATTCTTGGCCTGGGACGGGCGCTGGGCGAAACCATGGCGGTCACCATGGTTATCGGCAACCACCCCGATATCAGTAAGAACCTGTTCAACCCTGCCCACACGTTGGCGAGCGTGATCGCGAATGAATTCTCGGAAGCCACCGGTGACCTCTACCTCAGCGCCCTGATTGAGATTGGTTTGGCGCTGTTCCTGGTAACTATTGTGGTGAATGCGATTGCGCGGCTGCTGGTGTGGGCTGTGACGCGCGGAAACTCGTCGAGGGCCGTAGCATGAGCACGCTTCCAACACGCGACCCGGATCGTCAGGAAAGCCTCGGGTCGATCCCGGTCCCTGTGCCAGTGAGTTCCGTGTCTTCGGAACCGGCAGCCTCGCTGTCGCTCCCGACGATCTCCCTCCCACCGCGCTCTCCGCAGAGGGAAACCTGGCTGCGTCGCTGGCGCTACACGACTGATGCGACGGTGACCGTGCTTGCGGTGGTCAGTACAGTTGCCGTGCTGATCCCGCTCGTGGCAGTTCTTGGATACTTGATCTTCAAGGGAGCAAGCTCTCTGAACCTGGCCTTCTTCACCAAGATACCCGCGCCGGTGGGTCAGGCAGGCGGGGGCATGGCGAACGCCATCGTCGGCTCTGCCGTGGTCCTTGGCATTGCGAGTTCTGTGGGAATTCCGCTGGGCATCGGCGCCGGGGTTTTCCTGGCCGAGTATGGCCGGAACAGCTTGTTCGGCAACGTTGTGCGGTTCACGGCGGATGTGTTGAACGGCGTTCCATCGATTGTGATGGGGATCGCCGCCTACTCCCTGATCGTGGCGCGCCAGCATCACTTTTCCGCCTTCGCCGGGGGCGTTGCGTTGGCGATCATGATGGTGCCGACCATCACGCGCACCACGGAAGAGATGCTGGCTACGGTACCGTCAAGCCTGCGGGAGGCAGCGCTGGCGCTGGGTGTACCCAAGTGGAAGACGATTCTGGCTGTGAGTCTACGCACAGCGTCGCCGGGTATCATCACGGGCTGTATGCTGGCCTTTGCGCGTGTAGCTGGCGAGACGGCGCCACTGCTTTTTACTGCGCTCGGTAACCAGTTTTGGTCATTGCGGACGGACCAGCCTATCGCTGCTTTGCCGCTGCAAATTTTTGTATACGCCGAGTCACCGTATGACGAGTGGCATCGGCTGGCCTGGGCAGGCGCCCTGGTGTTGATTGTGCTGATTATGGTGTCTGTGACCCTGGTGCGCATCTTCGCGAACCGTGGTGTGCTCAAGGGAGGACGGTAAGTGGGCGTCGATATCAAGGTGGACAACCTGAACGCGTGGTATGGACCGGTACACACCTTGAAGGATGTGACGCTGCATATACCGGCCAACAATGCGACGGCGCTGATCGGGCCTTCCGGATGCGGGAAGTCGACCTTTGTGCGATGTCTGAATCGCATGCACGAGACGACGCCCTATGCGCGTGCGGAAGGTAGTGTGCGAATGGGCGATGTGGACATCTACAAGAACGCCTCGCCAGTGGAGATCCGCCGGCGTGTGGGGATGGTTTTTCAGCGGCCTAATCCGTTTCCGACGATGTCGATCTATGACAATGTGGCGAGTGGACTGAAGCTGAACGGGTATCGCAAGCGTCGTGTGCTGGATGAAGTCGTGGAGCGTTCGCTGAAGCAGGCCGCCCTGTGGGAAGAAGTCAAGGATGATCTGCGGAAAAAGTCCGGGGCGAGTCTTTCGGGCGGCCAGCAGCAGAGGCTTTGCATTGCCAGGGCGCTGGCTGTGGACCCTGAGGTGCTGCTGATGGATGAGCCGGCCAGTGCGCTTGATCCGGTGTCGACCTCGAAGATCGAGGACCTGATCTTCCACCTGAAGACGCAGTACACGATTGTGATTGTGACCCATAATATGCAGCAGGCGGCGCGCGTTGCCGAACAGACGGGCTTCTTTCTAACCGGCAAACTGGTGGAGTTTGCATCGACGCACAAGATCTTCACGAGTCCGTCCGATAAGAGAACTGAGGACTACATCACTGGGAGGTTTGGCTGATGCGGACGAGATTTCATCAGGCTTTGGACGGTTTGAAAGAGCGATTGCTGGTCATGGCGGGCTTGGTAGAGCAGGCGATTCAGCGCGCCACTTCGGCCTATTCGGACCGCGATAATGAATTGTGTGATCTGGTGTTGATGTCAGAGCCGGCGATCAACCGGATGGAGCGCGAGATCGACCAGCTCGCGCTCGACCTGCTTGCCATGGAGCAGCCGATGGCAGTGGATCTGCGCTTCATTATGGCGGTCATCCGGATCAATGCGGATCTGGAGCGTGTGGGCGATCAGGCGGTCAATATTGCTAACCGTGTCAAGGAGCTCGGCACGATGAATGCGAGCGATCTGCCGGTCGACATACCGCGGCTGGCGCATTTGTCTTCTGCGATGGTGCGCAGGGCTTTGCAGGCATTCATCGAGGCTGATGCGGACATGGCGCAGAACGTGTTGACGCTGGATGACCAGGTGGATGACATGAACCGGGACGCGTATGCAGCGTTGGGCAGGTACATCCAGGAGCATCCTGACTGCGCGTCGCAGGCGTTGAACGCGCTGGTGATTTCGCGCAACCTGGAGCGTGTGGGCGACCATGCGACTAATATCGCGGAGGATGTGATTTTCTGGGTTCGCGGGCTGGATGTGCGTCACAGCGGTCCGGGCAAGGGCGACGCGGTGGCGCCGGACGCGATGCGCTAAGGGCGTTAGCGCAGGTTGCCGGCGGTCATGTCATAGGCTGCGATGCCGAGGTCGTTCAGGGTGCTTACCGTGGCTTCGACGTTGCGGCGGATCATGGGCTCCTGCTGCGCGGGTGTCTGGTGAGCTTCCTCGACGGCAACGACACGACCGTAAGGCCAGGAGCCAGGCGGAATGGCGCTCATGGCCTCCCCAAGCTTATCGAGGCCGATGTTGACGATCTGACGGCGAGCGCCGGTGGGGCGCAGCATGCCTCCTGAGCCGTAGGCCGAGGGATTGGCATCGGCCATCATGACGCGCACGGTGAGCATGTCGGGCTGGACGGTGATGCTGGGGTTTTCCCAGCTGTCGAAGGTGTGAATCGCCATGAAGCGGCTCTTACTGGGCGGCGGAATGGTCTCGAGTTCACTTCGTTCTTCGTCAGTCTGCGCGCGGTGTACTGCGCTGGCCTGCGCGCCGGAGACGACGTTGCCGCGGCAACCTGTGAAGGGGAGCGCGAGGAGGAGGAGGCAGGAGAGGGAAGCAAACGAACGCAAGGTCAAAGCCGAAGTCACCACTGCCATGATAGCGGAGGCTGCGGGCCGGGGGCGAGGCGTTAAGGCTAGAGCCGACAGCTGAGCGCTGCACCGTACAATCAGGGGATGGTTAAAGGGATCACGAGCATTACGCCGATGGCTTCGGTGGAGGCTTTGGAACGGCTGAGCGGGCTGCTGCAGTCGCTGGGGTTTGAGCAGGGTCGTGGATGGGATGACGGCGCGGGACGTGGCGCGGCGTTCCTGGCGCCGTTGGCGAATCTGGAGCTGGTTGCGGGCCGTGCGCCTGCCGTGCCGCTGCTGCTGGTGGAGGTGACACACCTGGATGCGGTGCATGACGTTGTGGGGAAGTGGTTTGCGGGTGGGTTAGGAAGTGAAGAGGTTGGTTCGCGGTTGAGTGAGGTGGAGGAGACGCACTGGAACTCGCGGCTGTTTACGGCGGAGCTGGCTGAGGGTTTTCGGGTTGGGTTCTGGGAGTCGATGAACCCTTTGCATGGAAGGCCTTTGGCGGTGGAGGGTGATCTGTCGGCTGCGGGGAAGCGGTTTGCGATCGTGGTGGCGCGGTGGAATGCGGTGATTACGGACCGGTTGCTGCAGGGATCGCTGGACGCGCTGTACCGGAGTGGAGCGACGAAGGCGGATGTGGAGATTGTGCGGGTTCCTGGCGCGTGGGAGATTCCTTCCGCGGCGCGGATGCTGGCTGAGTCAAAGCGGTTCCATGCGGTGATCACGCTGGGTGTGCTGTTGCGGGGTGAGACGGCGCACTATGAGGCGATCTATAACGAGGTGTCTCGTGGGATTGGGCAGTCGCAGCAGGAGACCGGGGTTCCTCATGCGTTTGGGGTGTTGACGTGCGAGACGTTGGAGCAGGCTTTGGATCGGGCTGGGTTGAAGGCGGGGAACAAGGGGTTTGAGGCTGGGATTGCGGCGATCGAGATGGCTTCGATCCAGGAGAAGCTCAAGGCCAAGGCTGGTGAGTTGGTTGAGGTGAGCTCTCGTGGGTAGTCGACGGAAGTCGCGGGAGATGGCGATGCAGATGCTGTTCCAGGGTGATCTGGGCAAGCAGAAGCCTGCGGAGGTGGAGCGCTTGTTCTGGGGTTCGCGGGACGATGCGGACGAGGAGACGCGCGGGTTTGCGGACGATCTGCATCGAGTGGCGACGAAGCGGGATGAAGAGATTGATGGGTTGATCCAGAAGCATGCGCAGAACTGGCGGTTGGAGCGGATGCCTGTGGTGGACCGGAACCTGCTGCGGGCGGCGATTGCGGAGATGCTGGGGTTTCCGGCTACGCCGACGGCGGTGGTGATCAACGAGACGCTGGAGATTGCGCGGCGGTATGCGGCGCCGGAGAGTATTCACTTCCTGAACGGGGTGCTGGATGCGATTGGGCGTGAGTTGCTGGAGAAGCGGCTGGCGCGGTAGGGTACCCCTGGGTACTTTTCTTGTAAAGTACTTCGGAATCAGGACTTAGCTGGGTACTTTTGATTTTGAGCTGCCACTCTAGGGGCCGTCTGCTTGTCTCTATTTCCAGAATACCTGTTCCGGCTGTAATGGTACGCAAGTTGGAGCAGGGATTGTTGGATTGAAGGACGACGGCGATTGC
>CAZZWG010000003.1:0-53132 GCA_964657685.1 Verrucomicrobia bacterium Tous-C9LFEB
CCTTGATGAACTGCGTGGGCGCGGTCTGGTGCGTGTAGCTGCTCATAAACTAACCTTTCAGACTCCTTGATAGAGCTGACAGCGAGTCCCTGAACAGACGTCACTCGTTGGCCTCGCCGCCACGTCTTCATCACCGTATGCCTTCCAGATAGCTTGCGTAGTCTCCTTTTGCTCACCATAGCTGTTGCCGTAACGAAGCACACTGAGTGAGTCCAAAGACATTGGCGAGCTCTTGAAGGGAGAAGAGCCCCCCAAGAATGCGGATGAACCGACGCGGTAGAACATGCGGCTTTGCTATCGGATGGGGACGGGCGGGACGTGTCCTCTCTGCAAAGTGTTCCACAGTGATCAGGTCGTCGCGGCGCGTCCCAATCGTGCTTGCGCCCTGCTCATTGAAATAGGTATAGCGCCACTGTTTATCGAGCACCAGAAGACCATTCGTGATGGTGTCAGAAACCTCCGTCAACTCTTCCGTGCCTCGCGCGAGTCTCTGCCCCCGAGATGTACGCATCGGTGACGTCTTGGCACGTGACCAGCACACCTTTGGTCCGTCCAGAGTCATCGAAGGTTGGGCCGTAACTATAGGTCCAATACACGTCCTGCAAGATGCCGTCCCGTTTCAAGGGCACGAGCCTGTTCTCGACAAAATCGGTCGGCCACGCCCTATAACGGCGTGGATCTGTGGTGAAACCAAGTCCAGGCCGTCTTCCAGCATTCTTTGGTGAACTGACCCAGGCCTGCGGGATGTTTCTCTGCCATCAGTGGCCGTTAACCATCGTTAAGTGAGCGATGTGAACCGTGCGAGTAGGCACTTCGGAGTAAACGCGGCGGGGTAGGCGGATGGTTGAAGAAAGTCGCGATGAGATTGGCCGGATGAAGGGCACCGGATGAATGGGAAGCGTGAGGTGATCCGGAAAATTTGCGGGCGGGTTGCCCGATGGTGGGATTGCTGGAAATGATGACGCGTCCGTGGACGCTGCACATCCTTTGGTTATGGCATACAGACGGACCGATGCGGTTTGGAGCGTTGAAGGGGGCGCGGAGGGCATCTCGGCGCGGTTACTGACGGTGCGCCTGCGGATGCTGGAGGTGGAGGGCTTTGGGTGCCGGACGGTTGTGGCGGGGCAGACCCCGAGGGTAATGTATGCGTCGACCGGGCGGCTGGGGAGATAAACGGGATTTTGGCGCAGCTGCAGGCGTGGAGTGGGAAGTGGCAGTTCGGAGAGCGGTCGGCATCGCATTGCAAGAGCGCGAGATCGCCATTTGGGTTGAGATGGGGATGCTGCCACTTCCGGGGGATGGACGCTGCAGGTAAGGGGTGCGAAGTGGGGTTGTGCCAGGGCGTGCGGACACTGAAGAAGCGGCTTTCGGGGTCGGTTGCGGTGCAGGTTTATGTGATTTTCGGGAGATAGCTACGGTATAGCGGATCTTCAGTGAACCTGGGACGATGCGGATCGGTTCGGTGAGCGCGGGCCGAAATGATAGCGATAACACGCCACAAAATGTGCACTTGACGGACTTTGTCTCAAGTCGTAATAATGCCCCTCGAATCAATCTGCAGAAAGAAACCGCACTGAGCCGTGACGGCTTTGTGTGGTCTGGCTCCCGAACCGGCGACCAGTGTGTGCGGATGTTGAGGGTAGGTTTCAAGGGGGTTGTTCCATGATGTCGTTTCCTAAGATCAGGCCGGTGCTTTCGTCCGTCCTTTTGTTGCTGGCGGGTCTCCTTTTCTGGCACATGCCCGCGCGGGGTCAGCAGACTACCGGAAGCGTGTCAGGGCAGGTGCAGGATGTTTCGGGCGCCTCGATCCCCCAAGCGACGGTCGTTTTGACGAATCTCGATAACAAGACGGACCGGAAGACGACGGCGAATGGGGAAGGCAATTTCACGCTGGCCTCGGTTGAATCGGCGCTGCGGTACCAGCTCACGATCACGGCGCCCGGTTTCGACACATGGAAGTCGCAGCCGTTTGCGCTTCGCCCGGGTGATCGTCCGGAGTATACGGACATCAAGATGCAGGTGAAGCAGACCTCCGACATCGTGACGGTGGAGGCCGCAGCATCGCAGGCGGTGAAGCCGCTGGACACGCCGGAGCGGTCCGATGTGCTGACAGCGAAGGATTTGGAGACGCTGGCGATCATTGGGCGAGATGCCGAGGAGTTGATTGAGACGCTGCCGGGCTTTGCGTTGATCAGCCCGGGCGTGAATAACCAGTCGTCTACGAATACGGCGACGGTTGGCTTGAACAACAGCATTTCGGGCGGCTATTCGGCGAACGGCGCGGGCCCGACGGGTCTGGCGACCATCCTTGACGGCGTTTCACTGACAGACATCCAGACCAATTCCGGCACCGTGCAGACAGTGGATGCGGACATGGTGCAAGAGGTGAAGGTCTCCTCGTCGACCTTCAGCGCGATCAATGCGAAGGGTCCGGCGATCTTCAATGCGACGACGAAGGCGGGCACCTCCGCTTACCACGGCGAAGCCTACCTGTATGCGCGCGACACGGTGTTGAATTCCAACGACTGGTACAACAACTTTCTGCAGCAGTCGCGTCCTGACGGCCGTTACTTCTATCCGGGCGGAACATTTGGCGGCCCGTTATGGATTCCCGGGACGCGGTTCACGCGGAACAACAATAAGCTTTTCTTTTTCGCGGGGTTTGAGTACCTGAGCCAGTTGTACTCCCCCGGGACCCTGGGGACGGTGGTTCCGACGACGGCGGAGCGCAACGGCGATTTCAGCACGGCGAACCTGAATGCGCAACTTTGCGGATCGCGGCCGGATGGGGGCGTCAACCTGAACGCGCGGCAACCGGAGTGCAATGCGGAGAACTACCTGGCGGATGGAACCGCCGTGCCGGGAGGTCAGCTGCAAAACTTTGTGGATCCGGCGACGGGGCAGAAGGTAGCGAATCAGAGCGGCGTCGCGCTGGTGAACTGGCTTGCGCAGCCGAATGCGAATCCCTTCCAAAACCTTTACGGCTACAACTACATCCAGCCGGTAACGCAGACGCAGAACGGCAACATTTTCCACGCGCGTCTGGATTATTCGATCAACGACAACAACAAGATCTATGCGTCGTATGGACGACAGACGCAGATCACGCAGCAGCCGGTGAGCCTGGGATATACGCCTGCCTATTCGACGTTGTATCCAGGCGGCGTGACAACCGGCGACATTTCAAACATCGTTTCGGCGACGTATACGCGTGTGATTCGACCGACGGTGACGAACGAATTCAATGTGGCGCTGGCGCTGATCAGCGATCCGGGCAACATGGGCAATCCGCAGGCAGTGAGCCGGTTTTACATGAACGGGTACAACTGCCAGGATCCGACGCTGCGGGCTACCGGGAGTTGCGGAAGCGCCGGCTTTGGGAACTTCAATTACCTTGGCGATTACAAGCAGGCGGGTGACTACTCTGTTCCTGCCCTGAGTAACTACGGTGGGCTGGGCTATGCCAACCTGCAGATGCCGGGCGGTTTTTACAACAACCAGGTTCACATGAAGAAGACGGTTCCGGACCTGCAGGACAACATTGGCTGGAACAAGGGCGCGCACTTCTTCCAGTTCGGGATTTATTACGAGAAGGGCACGTTGAACGGGATTGCGGATGTGGGCGCCTTCCCGCAGGGCGAGTACTCGTTCAATCCAGGGTCGAGCGCATTTGAATACAGCCCGTCAGTGGGATCGGCCGCACAGTTTACGAACTGCGAAAATCCGCAGCAGACGGGCTCGAACCGGAGCTCCGGCGCGGCGTATCTGGGCCAATGCATCAACCCGATCGCGATGATGTATTCGGGCACGCCGGACAGCTTCCAGCAGACGAATTTCACGCCGATCGTGGACATGGCTTACACGCAGCTGTCGGGCTACGTAAACGATCAATGGAAGTTCCATCGCCTGACCGTGGTGGCGGGCGTACGCCTCGAGCACCTGGGACCCTGGAATGACAAGCACGGCAATGGTCTGGCGGAGTTTGTCCCTTCGCAGTACAACGCCACGTGCACCGAAGTTCCGACGCAGTATGTGAATTGCGGTCCCACGGCGCAGTATCCGGGCATTACCTGGCATGGGCTGGACAGCTCGGTTTCCAACTCAGTGAACAGCCCGGCTACGATCTATGCGTCTCCGCGCGTGGGCCTGGCCTATGACTTGTTCGGTAAAGGAAAGACGGTCATTCGCGGCGGGTGGGGAGCTTACCGTCACGAAGAGGAGTTTGCCCCGTATGCGCTGGCCGCGGCCACCGCGCAGGGTTACAAGACGACGCGTATCCAGAACCAGTACTTCAACTTTGACACGGTGGATGAGCAGGCACCGATCAACCCGGCTGACTTCAGCGTGGACGTGCTGACGCCCAACGACACGGTGCGTCCGATTTACTACGAATATAACGGGACGATCTCGCAGCGGCTTCCCTGGAACTCGCTGCTGGAAGTGGCGTATGTGGGAAGCAACGGGGAGAATCTGAGCACGTTCAACCAGGGCAGCTCGTATAACGAAGCTTCCGACGTGAACCTGATTCCCGCGGGCTACCTGTTTGGCAATCCGTCGACTAACGGATTCAGCCTCAGTAACCTTCCAACGAATCTGACCACGGGCAGTATCTCTTCCCTGAGCACGGGCGCGCAGGATTACTTCCGGCCCTATCCGTTCTACAACCACATTTACTCACTCAAGCACGATTTCTATGCGAACTACAACAGCCTGCAGGTGAGTTGGAACAAGAGCGCCGGGCATATCCAATATGGTTTGAACTATACGTTCTCCAAGGCGCTGGCCACGGCGGCATCGTATAACAACCAGCTGGTTGACCCCGTCAATTTGCGCAATGACTATAACCCGGCGACGTACGATCGCACGCACATTTTCAGCTCGCATTACCTGCTGGATATCGGCAAGCCTTACAAGCGCGGCAACCACCTGCTGGGGGAGTTGGCGAACGGATGGCAGATTTCGGGTATCTCGCAGGTGATGAGCGGCGGGAACCTGGCATCGGGAACGGGTGAAAACTTCGGCTTCGGGTATGGCACCCTGCAGGTTACGCAGGTCGCGACGACCCAACAGGCGTATAACACGACCATTCAACAGTTGTGCATTAACGAGTACAACGTCCCTGCCGACTCCCAGGGGCAGCGCAACTGCGTAAACAGCCTGAATTCGACCGTATGGCTGGGCACGCCGGACTACCTGTTGATGCCGACGCTGAACTGCAACCCGGCGGGTGGCAAGGCGACGCACCAGTACGTGAATCCGACCTGCTTCGGTGTTCCTTTGCCGGGCAGCCCCGCCGGCGGCACGGGCGCCGATTACTCCAATCCTACGGGTCAGGGTGTTCTGCGCCTGCCTTATATACGCGGACCGCTGTTCCAAAATCACAATCTTTCTCTGCTGAAGAACTTTCCAGCAGGAGAGAACAAGATGCTGCAGCTTCGGCTGGAGGCGTTCAACTTCCTGAACCATCCGCTGGTCAGCTTCAACAATAACGACACGTCCAATCTTTCGCTGGGGAACCTGTTCTACGCGAATGCCGGGCAGCCGCTGACCACGAATGAGTTGAGTTCGCCGAACTTCGGCGTGGCGAGCGTGAAGTATGGACCGAACCAGGGCGGCGGCCGGCTTATAGAGCTTGGCGCAAAGTTCACGTTCTGAGCTGCAAACCGCGGAGGCCCCCTGCTGTCTGGGGGGCCTCCCTGGAGGGCTGCGTCGGGAGATCGGCGCAGCCCAGGATAAGGGGATCGCGGGTAAATGCGATCCGGAAGGCAAGTGGGTAGGGTTTTGCTGGGTTTTGAGATATTTGGAGGTCGTTTGGCCATGAAGTCTACAGTGTGTTTCCGCCGCCTGGCTCACACCGCGGTGCTGTTTGTGATCGGGTTGTTTGCTTTGTGCGGCATTGCCGAGGGGCAGGCTTCGTCGCAGCTTGTGACTTCCGGGTCGGTCATTCCGCTGGCGCACAGCACATCGTATTGCCAGGTATTCAAGATCCTGAATGCGCCGAGCGGTGACACGGTGATGCTGGATGTGTGCGGGAACGGCGGCTATGGCTCGCTGTACCAGTTGAAGAAGGGCTCGAACACGATCCTGACCATTGCGCCTTCGATCGATTCTTCGGGCACGTACTTCAACGAGGGCATGGCGATGGACGCCAAGGGCACCCTGTATATTACGGACCGTTACGGCAGCGCGCACGTGTACCGCATTCCTTACAACCCCGGCGACCAGAGCTGGGATTTCAACGCCTCCACCGATAACTTCTATCCCACGATCAATAACGGGTTTGACGGCGGTAAGGGGACGGACGCGGTTGCGTTCTTTGACAGCCCTGCGAAGGATGGAAGCGGCACGCTCTTTATTGGAGAAGAGACGGAGTACGCGATCCTGGCGATTCCTGTGAACGCCGACGGTACCGTGAGTACTTTCAAGAGCGGACCGGCTGCGGGCCAGCTGATGTTTCAGTACATCATCAATGGCCTGCAATCGAACGTGATGCCGATGGAAACAGACGTTAACGGCAACGTTTATTTCATCGAGAATCCCGGCAACAAGCCGGCGAACCGCGCCAACGGTGTCTTCTTTATCCCGGGCAACACAATCGCGAGTTGCATGGCGAAGAGTGCCTCCGGCGCCTCTGATCCGACGGTTCCCTGCATTTCAGGAAACGAAAGCGCGTTGCAGCGCATTGATCCCGGCAACCCGGAGAAGTACAACGGTTTGACGCTTGACGCGGCGGGCAACGTGTATGTGAGCGACCAGAACAACGGTGCGCAGAGCACGGTGAACGGTCTTTTTGAGATCCCGAACACGAGCGGCAGTCCAGTGGGCGTGACGGCGAGCAGCTTTGATTTCGGGTCCATCCGTTACATCGCGCCTGTAGGCACGAATGCGAACCCGACGATTGATAAGCGCGGCTTCATCTGGCTGCCCACCGGCACCTCGTCGCTCTGGTCGCCCGCGGGTTCGGGCGCCATTCCGGGAACGGGCAACTTCGTACTATGGCAGCCCGGCAGCACCAGCCTGGGCACGACGCCAGTCGGCACGCCCTCGGCGACAGGGATCACGTTTTACAACTTCAGCGGCACGGTCACGCCGACTTCGATCGGCATCTCGCAGGCGGGCGGCGGCATGGACTTTGCCCCGGTTGCCACGAATCCTTACCCACCGGCGAGCGGAACAACGCCGGCTGTGCCTTGCACCGCGGGGATGCAGTATATTGCAAACGGTTCGTGCGAAGTCTGGACGGCGGCGACGCCCCAGGGGGCGAATGCTGTCGGCAACATTTCCGGCCAGCTGGCATTGCTGGACGCAACGAACAAGCCGATCGCCGGCAGCGTGAACGTCTTGAATGCGGTGGGCCAGGGTCCGGCGGCTTCGCTGCTGATTCCCGCGAACCAGACGCCTTTGGCGGCGCAATTAACGGCGCCGGCGCAGGTGTCCGGCGATTCGCTGGGCAATGCGTATGTGGCTGATCCGGGCCAGGGCAAGGTGTTGATGTTCCCGTCCACCGCCTCCGGCGCGGCAGGTACGGCGGTGGGCGCGGGGCTGACCTCGCCGACCGGTGTAGCGGTTGATGGGTCCGGCGATATTTTCATTGCTGATTCCGGAAGCATCCAGGAAATTCCATCAATCAATGGAACGCTGAACCCTGGAGGGCAGACGACCGTGCAGTCCGGGCTGGGGGGCAATGTCAACCTGGCCGTGGACACCGCCGGGAATGTCTATGCGGCCGACCCGAGCAACGCGCGGGTGGTGAAGGTTTTCAATCCGCAGGTGTCGATGCTGCTGGAGGGCACGCAGACAGTAGGGTCAGGGTTCACGAAGCCCACGGCAGTGGCGACGGACGATGCTGGAAACGTATTTGTAGCGGACGGCGCGAACCTGGTGGAGGTCAACTTCTTTGGCGGTCAAACGACGATCACAAGCAGCCTGGCGGCTCCGGTGACGGGTCTTGCCGTGGAGCCTTCCGGGTCGGTGCTGGTAGCCCAGGCGAATGGCATTTTGCGCATTCCACTGGAAGCCGCGGGTCTGAACGCAAACGATGCCGCCGTGATTGACGGGGGCGGTGTGACCGCGCCCAGCGGTCTCGGGACCGATTCGCTGGGCAACGTGTATGTTACGGCAGCTTCGTATAACACCAGCAGCGTGGCCGCTTCGGGTCCGGTTTCGACGCCGGTGACGACGCCGAATGTGCTGCTGCTGAACGGGGCGTTGGTGAACTTTGGCCTGGTTAGCCAGCAGACCTCCAGCAATCCGATTGACGTGAATGTCTACAACATAGGCAATGCGCCACTGTCGCTGACGGGCGCACCGACGTTCGGTGGCGCGAACGCAGCGGATTACTCGATCCAGCAGGACGGGCAGAATCCGTGCGATACGAGCGGCGCGACACCGGTCCCAAGCGGAACGGCGTGCCAACTGGGCGTAACCGCGACGACGCTGGGGCTGGCGAACAGCACGGCGACGATGGCGGTGCTGACCAATGCCGTGAATGCGCCGACGACCAATGCAGTGTTGCTGGCGTACTCGAGCAACAACCTGTGCAGGACGTCCACGGCGATCACGCTGAACCCGGCTTCGGGGCTGGTGTATCCGGGCGCGACGCAGGTCTCCTCGACAACGACAGCACAGGACCCCACGTGTTCGCCGGGGAACGTGCCGCAGGGCGGCAATGTGGTGTTGACGCTTGTGCCGCAGGCCAAGGGCGCCTCGATCAGCACGCAGACCGCGGTTTTACCCGCAAGCGGCCAGTACACGTTCAATCTGAAAGGACTGAACGGCGGCACGTATGTGCTGTATGTGAGCTACCGCGGCGACACGCTGTTTGGTGGAAGCTCCAGCACGCGGACGTTCACGGTGACGGTAGCCCAGGCTGCACCGACGGTGAAGCTTGCGTCGCCGGGCGGAGTTACCGCGATTGGTGGAATCTACTATGTCGGCCAGGGAACGACGGCTACGCTGAGTGCCTCCGTGACGAGCACAGTGGGTACGCCGACGGGCACGGTTTCGTTCGACAACGGGACGGGTCTGGCTGATCCAAAGCAAGGCCCTGTGACGCTGGATGCGAGCGGAACGGCGACTTTCAGTACGTCCAACCTGGCGCAGGGACCGAACACCTCGAATCTTGGGCAGATTTACAAGATCACGGCGGTGTACAGCGGCGATAACAACTTCTCCACGGTGACCTCGGCGCCAGTGACGATCGAGATCATTCCGGCGGTTGCCCTTATTGAAGCAACGCCGGCGGCGGTCACGACCAAAGCAGGAGTTGCGGTGACGACGCCGATCACGGTCCAGCCGCTGAACGGATACCAGGCGAAGCTAGGCGCGGAGATTTACTGCGACAGCACGACGCTGCCGAAGTTTACGGAATGCACGTTCGATGTGCCCAAGCTGGATATTTTCGACGCGAAGGGCGCGCCGGTGACGACGAACCTCACGATCACTTCCAACCTTGCGGTGAGTTTGAGCGAGGTGAAGACGACGAAGGGATCGGCGGTCGCGTTTGCCGGTCTGTTCGGAGCCGGCGTACTGGGTCTGGCCTTCCGCAGGCGGCTGAAGCTGCACGGGCTGGCGATCGCGCTGTTCTCGGTTGCCTTGCTGGGCGGCGGTTTGGCGGGGCTTACGGGCTGCACCAACTCCGGCTATACGCAGACGCCGCCGAAGCCGAGTAACACAACCCCACCGGGGACCTACAACGTGAGTTTGTACACGGTGGATTTGCAGACCAATCAGAGGTCGTCGTTGCCGTTCACGATCAGCGTGACGATCCAATGAGGTTAGCGAACGGAACCGAGCAGGAGTTCCGGGGGCGCGTGACATCGTCCCCGGACTCAGCGGAGCAAGAGATCCCATCGCGGCGGAACACGGACCGCGTGCAAGTTGGAAAGAGCCATTCAGGGAGAAACATCATGTTCACCAGGTTTTCTAGATCGTTGGGCCGGGTTGCCGTGGGCGCGCTTACCATGCTGCTGGTTGCTGTCAGCGGCAAAGGCGCAGGAGCCCAGGGCACCCCGCCGGCCACGGTTGCCAATGTCACCACACCGATCACGACGACGGGCGTTGGGAGTGTGCTGCAGAGTGTTGTCGACAATTATGGCAACTGGCTCTTCGTTGACTGGGCGAATGGTGCGCTGTACGAGTATCCGGCGAATGGGACTTCCCTGCTTACGCTTTCCGGTCCGGGGACGCTTGGCGGCGTGGGCGGCTACCAGAACCCCACGGTTGTGATTGGCGCCAACAACGACCTTTACCTTGCAGGAAACTACAGCAACTGCCTTCTGCGTTTCCCGTACAGTGCTTCGACGCAGACGTGGCCGGGGCTGGCGACGCTTACCACGAGCAACCAAGCGCCGAATGTATGCGGCACGGCGCCGTACAGCTTTGCGCAATATGGCCTGAACGTCACCGGAGGGTTCGCTGGGTATTTTCAACCCTGGGGCGTGACGGTAGACAAAAGCAATACGCTGATCATTGCGGACCAGAACTCTGGAGCGATCTTCACGCTGAGCGTGAACGGCACCGGTGTGAATTCGACGCCGGGCACGGGGACGGTGATTCTGAGCAAGGGCAAGAAGCGGGAGAATTCGCTCGCGGTTGACCCGACGGGCAACATCTTCTTTGTGGAAGACAGTGGCGGCATTAAAGGCGCCTACATGATCCCAGCCGGCGAGACGGGTGTGGCTTCGGACGCGGATCCGAGCATTGTGCGGGTTGACCCGAATCTTTCGAGTGTGACGGGTGTAGCGACTGATCCCAGCGGGAACATTTATATCAGTGATTCTTCGGCGGGCGTGTATTTCGTACCGAACCCCTCGGGTGTGCCGAATCCGTCAGCGGCGATCCAGTTGACGAGCACGCCTGCGACGGGGCAGGTGAGTGTGGATACGGTTCGCGGGATTCTTTATGTTCCCAACACAAACTCCGGTTCTGTCGCGATCGCGCTGAATTCGGTGCCCACCGGCGCGGTGCCTGTTGGGACGACGGCGAAGTCGAGTTCGTCCGTGCTGTTTAACTTCAACCAGAGTGAACAGCTTGGATCGTTTGTCATCCAGGAAGCGGGTGTGGCGAATCCGGATTTTGTGCTGACCAGCGGCGGGACGTGCGTTCTGTACGACCCGACGCAGAAGAGCCCGGTGGTGTATGCCCCCGGGTCGAGCTGCTCAGAGACGGTTTCGCTGAGTCCGCATGCCTTGGGTCCGGTGTCGGCGACGCTGCAGCTGTTGCAGTACAAGACCAACACGGTGCTGGCTTCCTTTGTATTGCAGGGAACCGGGACTGGATCGGCTGTGCAGGTGCTTCCCGGCGGCGAGTCTGCCGTTGGCTCCGGACTGAAGACGCCGTCGCAGATTGCGCTGGGCTCAAATGGAAGCATTTATGTCGCCGATCCCGGCCTGGGAACGGTGGTGAGCTTCGCGCAAGGTTCCAGCGGCACGACCGCACCCACCGCCGTGGCGACTGGCCTGAGCTCGCCCACGGGTGTGGCGGTGGACGGCACCGGGGACCTGTTCGTTGCCGGCAACGGAAGCGTGGTTGAGGTTCCGGGCGGGTCGTCCGGGCTGAACGCCGCCGCGCAGACGACGCTCAAGACGGGGCTTGGCACGAATCTAAAACTTGCCGCAGATGATTTGGGGGCGGTGTATGTTGCCGACCCTGACAATCACCGGGTTGTTGCCCTGGGCGGCCTTGTGGCGCACGGCAATGCGCTTCCGTCCGTGGTTGGCGAGCGGGATTACACGGGTTTCAGCGCGCCTTCTGCGATTGCGGTTGACCAGAATGCAGACCTGTTCATCGCCGACGGAGCCAACCTGTACGAGGTGACGCCCGCGGGTACGCAGACGACGTTGCTGACGACGCTGAGTGGCGCAACCGGGCTGGCTGTCGACCCTTCGGGCGCGGTGTATGTGACGATGGGTGGACAGACGATGCGCGTCCCGAATGTGGGAGGTGCGATCACTCCGGCGAGTCAGACGTCCATTGCAACGGATGATACGGGCGCCACGGCGGTCGCGGTGGATGCGAGCGGCAACGTCTACCTGACCAACACAGCGGCAGGCAATCTTGACTTTGTGAGCACTAGTGCGGCTTACAACTTCGGCACGCTGACGAGTACATCGGGTTCCGCGGCTCAGACGTTCTCCGTGGTGGACAGCGGCAATCTGCCTCTGAACATTACGGGCTTTGCGGCCACTCCGGACTTCAGCGCCACGGCGACGACCTGCACCGGCGGTCCGGTGGGGGTTGGTGCGGCTTGCACTGTTACGGTGACCTTCAGTCCGGGACCGGGTGACCAAGGCCCGTTAACGGGTACGCTGCTGGTGACCGGCGACGAGGTAAATGCGCCGGTGGGTGTTAATGGCACGGGTGTTGGCGCAGGTTTGCTTGGCTCGACGACAGCTTTGACAGTGTCGACGATGCTGGTAAATTCCACCTCGGTCACGGTGACGGTGGCACCGGCGGTGGCGGGTGGCATTACGCCGACGGGGCAGGTTTCCCTTGTGCTGACTGGCAAAGGCCTGGCAACTCTGACGTTCACCGGCACGCTCAGCAACGGCGTTGTGACGATTACGCCTCCCCAGATTCCGGCAGGGGCGTATACGTTCACGGCGAACTATATTGGCGACCGTGTTTACGGTACGTCGTCCGCCTCGGCGAACGTCACGGTTGCAGCCAGTCCGATCACGCTGGTTCAGCCTACGATGGCCCAGGTGCAGACGGCACTTCCGACGTATCCCTACATCCTGGCTGCCGGTGCGGGCGCACAGGAGCCCTACGATGGATCGGTGAACCAGTACGAATACACCTATCCCTTGCAGGTGCTGACCGGTGATGCGGCACCGCTGATTGGGGTGCCGGTATACGACAGCAAGGGCAAGCTGGTTGCGAACAATTACGGATCGATCTCGTTCACGGGTGTTCCGGCCGGCAGCGGCTGCACGGCGGTGCCGGTGGCGGCTGATGGAACGGCGGCGTTCACGACGAGTTGCCTTTCCATTAACACGACCAACAGCTCGATTCCGAACATCCTTAACGCGTACACGATCACGCCGGTGTACAGTGGCGCCGGCGTGGGATCCGCTGCCGGGAACACCAATCCGAACTACGCGACTGTGACGGGAACGCCGATCGCGTTCACGGCTTTGCGGAATCCGATGGTGGCGATCTCGTCGAATCCGAGCTCGATTTCGGTAACCAAGGGATCGTCGGCGACGGCGACCCTGACGCTGACCTCTATTCTGGGTTACGGGATCGCGGGTTCGGGTAGCGGGTTGAATAACTACTCGCTTCCCCTGCAACTGGCCTGCGATGGTTTGCCGGCCTATGCCACCTGCAGCTTCACGTACGCGAATCCGGATCCGAGCGACCCGCAATCGGTGGATGTAGGCCCTGTGGCGGGAACAGTGTTGTCCTACCGTGGGGCTGCGGCGGCCCCCTGCACTGTTGCCCAGGGTTGTGTTGGACCGGGCGTGGTGACGATGACGATCAATACGAACACCGGGACGGGCTTGTCGGCGAGCGCTCGGCGCGGAGGCAAGTCGGAGGCAGCGTACGCGGCCGTCTTCGGACTGGGCCTGTGTGGGCTGGTGTTCGGCAAACGACGCTCGTTGCGCGGGCGCCTGATGTTGAGCGTATGCCTGCTGCTGTGCGGCGGTGCGATGACCGGTCTCAGCGGTTGCAGCACGACGCAGCTTGGGACGTCGACGGCCACCGCCAGTCCAGCGGGAACGTACATGGTGCTGGTGACGGCGAAACAGGTTGGCACGCAGATCAACTCGTCAACGGGCGCTACGGTGTACGGCAACCAGAACCAGATGTCGTTGCCGTTCACGATCAACGTTACGGTGCAGTAGTAGCAATTGGGAGCAAGCAGCGGGAGCGAGAGTTCGCTCCCGCTGCTTGTGTTTGCGGTGGGTTCGTTTGAACTCGGAACGTGTGGGGACGATGCAGATCTTGAGACGGTATACAGAGTGGATGGGGCGCACCGGGGTGGGGCGTCCGGCTTACCAGGATGCGGGGTAGTGGATGTTATCGTTAACGGGTTGGTGAGCTCCTGGCGAGGGGACGCGGGATGCACCGTCTTTGTCACCGGACCCGAAGATGGTGGCGTTGTAGTTACCTGCATGTGGTGTCGCGGGTTTGGGCGAGTTTAGATAAAGGATCAAGGGAGTAGGCAATGGCAGCGACGCGTCGTGATTTTTTGAAGAGTGGATTGATGGTGGGGGCGAGTGCCGCGGCGGGGCCGAGGCTTGGATTTGCGCAGGGGATGGAAGGGCGGAGAGGCTTCTCCGCGGGGGTGCAGCCGGGTTCTGCATTGGGGGGCGAGTTTACGCGTGGGGTGGGGGTATACCCGGGAGCGCCGGAGGAGTTCTTTGGGCCGATGCTGGTTCCGGATGTGAGTGGGACGTACCGGAACCTTGCGCTGTTGCGGCCGGCGCTGGCGTCGTCGAGTTATGACTACAACCTGACGGCGCAGCTGGTGACAGATGGGATTGTGGACACGGCATTGCCGGAGTGGATTGTCACGGTGGTGAATGGACAGATTTTGCCGAAGCAGGAGCGGGAGATCCTGACGTCGCATGGGCCGGAGGCGATTCTTGAGTTGCCGGGGACGGATCCTTCGGTGGAACTGCACCTGGGGGGTGGGACGGAGTTGCCGGAGGTGGACCGGCTGGTGCTGTTCGTAGTGGTGCCGCAAAGTGTGGAGCGGAGTTCCGTGAGCTTCACGGCATCGGTCTCCGAGGATGGGCATACGTGGACGAAGGTGGGGACGGGTGCTGGGTCGGAGCCGATGGATCCGGCGAACTATCCGCCGGATTTGGTGAAGGGAACGCATGTGATGATGCCGTCGATTGCGTTCGATGTGGCGCGTCGCAGCCGGTATTACAAGGTGGAGCTTTCGGCGAGCAAGGGAGGGGAGAAGTCGCCGTTCGGCTCGACGTTCCGATTGGGGCAGGTGGAGTTTCATCGCGGGGACAAGCGGGTGAACCTGGGAGGGCCGTACAGCTTTACGAGTGCTTGGAAGAGTGCGGGGCTGGATGAGGAATGGGTGTCGGTTGATCTTGGTGCGGGAGCTTCGTTTGACTCGGTGAAGCTGCACTGGATTGCGCGGGCGGCTGAGGGCAAGCTGCAGGTTTCTGACGATGCGCGGCAGTGGCGGGATGTGCAGGCGTTGCCCACTGCGGGGCAGGGCGCGGTGGATGAGATCAAGTTGAACGCGGCTGTGCAGGCGCGATACCTGCGCGTGCTGATGACGCGGCCGGCCACGGCGCATGGGTACATTCTGAGCGAGATGGAGGTTTGGGGACGCGGTGGATTTACGGTGAAGCCGCATGCGGCTGTGGTGGGCCGTGACGGGAAACTTACGCTCAGCGGGGGTGCGTGGAAGTTGCAGCGGGGGCCGCAGGTACAGGCTGCGGGTGAGGCAATTGCGGCGGTGGGGTTCAGCGATGCGGGTTGGGTTGCGGCGACTGTGCCTGGAACTACGTTGACTTCGTACTTGAATGTTGGGGCGGTACCGGATCCGAATTATGGGCAGAACCAGTTGCATGTTTCCGATTCGTTTTTCTATGCGGATTTCTGGTACCGGACGGAGTTTCAGGTGCCTGCCGCGCGTGCCGGCGAGATGCAATGGGTTTGCCTGAATGGGGTGAACTGGAAGGCTGAGGTGTTTCTGAATGGAGCGAAGCTGGGGCGCATGGATGGCGGGTTTGTGCGTGGCCGGTTTGATGTTACGGGGAAGCTGAAGGCTGGCGCGAATGCGCTGGCGGTGCGGGTGATCAAGAACGACACGCCGGGGAGTTGCAAGCAGAAGACGTTCGAGAATACAGGGAAGAATGGCGGTGGATTGGGTTCGGATAACCCTACGTATCATGCGTCGATCGGATGGGATTGGATCCCGACGGTGCGCGGGCGAAATACGGGAATATGGGATGACGTTTTTGTGGAGACGACCTCGGCGGTGACACTGGAGGATCCGTTGGTGACGTCGGTCTTGCCGCTGCCGGATGCCAGCCATGCGGATGTGAGCGTGGAGGTGTTTGCGGTAAACCACGGGGACCGTTCTTTCGCAGGAGTGTTGCACGGCAGATTTGGTGAGATTGCGTTTGAGCAGCGAGTGGAGTTAGCGGCGAAGGAGCGGAAGGTTGTAAAGCTCTCGGCTGCAACCCATAAGCAGTTACGGGTGCAGAAGCCGCAGTTGTGGTGGCCAGTGGGGTATGGCGAGCCGCACCTCTATGACGTGGAGTTGCGTCTTGAAGGCGGTGGTGGCGTGGGGGACCGGAAGGCGTTCAAGGCGGGCATTCGGCAGATGACGTCGAATGAAGACGGCGGCGTGTTGCGGATGTTTATCAATGGGCGGCGTTTTATTGCAAAGGGTGGGAACTGGGGATTTGGGGAGTCGATGTTGCGGTACCGGGCGCGCGAGTATGACGCGGCCGTGCGGTATCACCGCGAGATGAATTTCAACATCGTGCGGAACTGGGTGGGGCAGATTGGGGACGAGGCGTTCTATGAAGCCTGCGACCGTCACGGTGTTGTGATCATGCAGGATTTCTGGCTGGCCAATCCGTGGGACGGGCCAATACCGGAGGACAATGCGATGTTCCTGGCGAATGCGCGGGATTATGTTTCGCGGATTCGGAGTCATGCGTCGATTGGGCTGTACTGCGGGCGCAATGAATGGTTTCCGCCGGCGCCGCTGCAGACGGGCATCCAGCAGATCCTTGGCGAACTGCATGGGGATATCCCCTACATTGGTAGTTCGGCGGATGGGCCGGTGAGCGGGCACGGGCCGTACCATGCATTGCCTACTGCGGAGTACTTCGGGATAGCGGATACAAAGCTGCACTCGGAGATTGGCGCACCGGCGATTCCGCCTATCGAAAGTGTGCGGGCGATGATGCCGGAGCATGCGATTTGGCCGCAAGGGTTGGACTGGGGACTGCATGACTTTACGTTGATCGGGGCGCAGGGTGGAGAGGCGTTTCGGACGCTGGTGGAGGATGCGTATGGTGGGGCGACGAATGGCGAAGACTGGATCAAGCTGGGCGAGATTGTGAGTTATGAGGCGTATCGCGCGATGTTTGAGGCGCAGAGCGTGCACAGGATGGGGGTGCTGCTGTGGATGAGTCATCCCTGCTGGCCTTCGTTTGTGTGGCAGACGTATGACTTTTACTTTGCTCCGACGGCGGCTTACTTTGCGAGCAAGAAGGGGGCGGAGCCGCTGCACATTCAATGGAATTCGTCAGCGGATACGGTGGAGGTGGTGAACTATAGCGCGGGGAATGTGAGTGGGTTGACGGCGCTGGTGGAGGTGTTGGATGCAGGCGGCAAAGTGCTGATGCAAAAGAGCGTGACGGTTGCTCCATGTGCGGAGGACAGTACGACGACGGTGATGCCGATGCAGTACCCGGCGGGATTGAGCCGGTTGCATTTTCTGCGACTTACATTGAGTGAAGGAGCGAAGGTGCGGTCAACCAATTTCTATCTGCGCGGAGTGGAGCAGGGGGACTATACGGGGCTTCGTGCGCTGGGGAATGCGACGGTCGCGACGGCGACGCAGGCTGCGCGGCATGGTGATGGTTGGTTGATGACGACGTCGCTGAAGAATACGTCGACGGTGCCTGCCTTGTTTGTTCGGCTGGAGGCTGTGCGGGAGCGAAGCAAAGACCGGATCCTGCCTGCGATTCACGAAGATGGGTATTTCGCCTTGATGCCGGGGGAAAGCCGGACACTGACGACAGAGTTGCGCGAGGCGGATACGCGCGGCGAGCGGGCAGTGATTGCGGTGAAGGGATTCAACGTCGCCGCAGGTTGACGACCGTGTAGACGACGCTAGGATGCTGCTTTGAGGATCTGACTCGCAGCGCGCAGACCGCTGCCGAGAGCAGCGTGTACGGTGCCCCAGTTGCCTGCGGTGTCGGTGTGTTCTCCGGCGAAGTAGAGGGTGTTGGCTTCCGGAATCGTCATGTTGGCGGAGGCGTCGAGTGCGCCTGCGGGAACGTAGCTGTAGGCACCGAGTGCGAAGGGATCGCCGCTCCAGTCATAGGTGTGGAGGCTCAGGAGAGAGGCGCGAATTGCGTCTTTGGGAAGACTGAAGACTTCAGCGAGTTCATGGCAGGCGATGTCGGTTAATTCGGCTTCGGTCTTGGTGCGCAGAGCTTCGGACTGCGGTCCTCCGGACCAGCCTACGAGGGTGGGGAGGTCTTCGCGCTCGGGGTGACGGGTCCACCATACGGGGGGCAAGCGGCCTCCCGTGATGACGAAGTGCAACGTCTGGAGCGCTTCGGGGTTCGGCGCGGAAGAATGCTCCCACCAGCGTTCGCGGAAGACCATGGTGAAGCGAACGACGTGGCCCATGACGAGGCGACGGGCTTCGAAGAGAGCGAGGGGTTCGGGCTCAATGCGGACGCTGTGGGGGGCGCTGGCGTTGGCGGCTTGCAGAACACCGAGGGGGAGCGTGATGAGGCAACGTGGAGCACGGAGATCGCCATGACGATGGGAGACCACGACCTGGCCGGGCCACCAGCGAATGGCGTCTACTTCGCAATCGAGATGAATCTCTGCGCCGGCATCACGCGCCTGCCTGGCAAGGTGCTGTGCAAGCTGTGAGTAGCCGGCGGAGAGGTGCCAGGCACGATCCCCTTCGATGGCGTGTTCTACCTTCTGCTGCTCGCCGAGCGCCTTTGTGCTGATTCTGCGGGCGTCGGCTGCATTGAAGCCTTCAACGTAGCCGGTGAGAGCGTCGCGCTGCCACGGGGGCGTGGTGCTTTCGTGGAGCCATTCGGCAAAGGGCAGGTCTTCGCTCTCGAAATCGGTGAGTTGGTCCAGGGTGTTGAAGAGGTCGTTGTCGCCGTCCTCTTCGTCCGTTGTCAATCCCTTTCCCGGCTCCTCTTCGCGCAGCATGGAGCCGGTTCGTTCGACGGCTTGCAGGCCGCTCTCCTCGATCAAGGACCAAAGCTCCGGGGCGCGGCCGTGGATGAATTCCGCGCCGTGTTCAATCAGCGTGCCTTCCGAGATGCGCTCTGTGTAGACGCGTCCACCGACGCGGTTCCGCGCCTCCAGCACGAGGACATGCTTGCCTGCTTCCGCAAGGTTGCGTGCAGCGGCGAGGCCTGCCATACCCGCACCAAGGATGATGACGTCGAGCTCTCGGTGTGCCATTCAGTTTGTCTCTGCTGTGGTGAGGGCTGGAGCTCCGTACTGTTTTTCGACCAGGGTCATAGCTTCCTCGCGAGTGTGGATGAGGCCTTCGAGTTGAGCGTCTTCGGCTGCGGTGAGCATTTTGCGGAAGAGAGGGCCGGGCCTGTAGCCAGCCTGGATGAGATCGTTGCCCGTAAGCAGAAGGGATGGGCGGATTTGTTCTGTTCCGAGTTCCGCGAGGGCACGCAGTGCGGTTTCGTAGGGGCCGAGCATGCGGTGTGCACTCATGACGTCGGCATAGTGGAGTGCGAGGTGCTCATCGAACTTTGGCATGCGGAGGAAACGCTTGAGAGTGGACTGCTTCATCTTGGGCACGTCGCCGAACTGCATGTGATGAGCTACGAGGGCAAGGATTTGCGTGCAGTCGTCGTTGGAGAAGCGCAGGCGGTGGAGGATGCTGCGCGCCACGGCTACGCCGATTTCCGCGTGGCCGTTGAAGCGAATGCGGTCACCCGGTTTTTCGGGGTTGGGCGGGGTGAAGGTCGGAGGCTTGCCTACGTCGTGAAGGAGCATACCCCAGGCGAGAGTGGAGCTCGCACCGGCCTGAAGGTGGTCGAGCAGCATCAACGTATGGATCCAGACATCGCCTTCAGGGTGGTACTGCGGCGGCTGTTCGCAGCCTTTCATGCGGGCCACTTCCGGCAGCAGCATAGACAGCAGGCCGGTTTCGTCGAGGAGTTGAAAGCCACGATGGGCTGCGCCTTCGGTGAGAATTTTTGTGAGTTCGTCGCGGATGCGCTCGCAGGAGACGACATTGACCTGGGGGGCTAGCTGCTGGATAGCGCCGTGCGTTGCGGGCTCCAGAGTGAAGCCGAGACGGGCTGCGAAGCGGACGGCGCGCAACATGCGGAGCTTGTCTTCCGTGAACCGCTGTATGGGGTCGCCGATGGCACGCAGGGTTCCCGTGTGCAGGTCGTCGCGACCTGCAACGAAGTCGAGAACGCAGGAGGCAAGAGTTTCACCGGCTTCGAAGCGCAAGGGGTCGAGCAGAAGGCCGTTGATGGTGAAGTCGCGCCGGAGAACATCCTCACGCGGACTCCGGGAGAAGGTGACTGTCTCCGGGCGGCGACCGTCAAGATAGGTTCCGTCAGAGCGGAACGTGGCGACCTCGGTGGCGACGGGGTCGCCATCGATATCTTGCAGGACGAGAACTACGCCGAAGTGTGCGCCGACGGCTTCGGTGCGTGAGAACAAACGCATGACCTGGTCAGGGTGTGCGGCGGTGGTGACATCGAAGTCTTTCGGATTGCTGCCGAGCAGAAGATCGCGAACGCATCCGCCGGCAAGGTAGGTCTCGTGCCCTTGCGCCCGCAGGCTTTCTGCGATCTGGAGTGCGGCACGATAGCCCTTGTGGTCCAAACGAGGCATGGCCATTGGATGCGCGAGGCCACCAAGGGCTTCGGAGCTCCATGCGCCGAGCAGAAGCGAACAGCTTTAATGGAGTGTCTTGGGGATCACGGCATATTGCAGAAGCAGCTCAAAGGGAACGTACTCGAGCGTGGCCTCATGCGTTGCTTCCAAAACCACGGGGCAGCCTGCGCCCGCGCGCTGTGCTTCCAGCCATCGGGTGGCGCAGACGCACCAACGATCGCCCGGCTTGAGGCCTGGAAAACCGAACTGCGGCATGGGCGTGGAGAGATCGTTGCCGTTCCGCGCCGACGTCTCCAGGAAGGTTTCGTTGACGATGCAGCAGATGGTATGGACACCGGCGTCGTCCGGGCCGGTATTGCAGCAGCCGTCTCGATAGAAGCCGGTCAAGGGATCCGTGCCGCAAGACTCCAGCGGTTGTCCCAACACATTCTTTTGTTTCCCTGCAGGTTGCAGACCGGCCATGCTTCGAATTGTAGTGGGGTGAGGGGTCCCGAGGAAAGCGCCCCGGTGTCTGCCTGTGTGTGAGGTGGGAAGCGCGTGTATTCAGGCACCTTCGTTTTCGCCCGGCGCAGTGATGGGCAGGGAGATGCGCATGGTGGTTCCGCGGAAACGGCCCCTGGTGGAGGTGCGCAGCATGAGCTTGCCGCCCTGCTCTTCAACGATGCCCCGGGTGACCCAGAGGCCGAGGCCGGTACCGCGCCCTCCCTTGGTGGTGAAGAAGGGTTCGAAGATGGAGCGCAGGTGTACGGAGTCGATACCGTGGCCTGAGTCTGAGACCGTAACAATCGCGGCCCCGGCCCGCACAGAGGCGCGCACCAGGATCTTGCCGCCGCTCGCTTCCATGGCTTCAAGGGCGTTGCCGACCAGGTTGGCAAAGACCTGCCGAAGAGACGGATCGAAGAAGGCTTGCTCGAGACCCTTTCCGTAGGTGGCCTGGATTTCAACCTTGTGCTGCGCTGCCCGTGAGGAGAAGAGCTGCACCACCTCATTGAGCAAAGCTTCCAGGTTGAGGGTGCGTCCGGGCGCTTTGCGATAGAAGCTGAGGGTTGATTTAGTGATGTGGCCTACCCGCTCCAGTTCGCGCGCGCCAACGCTGATGAGGTCCTGGAGGTGCTGGGGAAGATCGCCGGCCTGGAGCAGATAGAAGATGTTCGTCAGGGCTTCGAGAGGGTTGTTGATCTCATGCGCCAGCGTGTTGGCCATACGGCCGGCAGCCGCAAGGCGCTCCGAGTTGATGAGGCGGGACATGAGGTCTGCAGTTTCGCGCTCTGCTGCTTTGCGCGCAGAGATGTCTTCGACGACCCAGAGAAGGGTTGTTTCGGGCATGCCGGCCACGCCTTCGTGGCTGAGCAGAGACACCGTGAGTTGGGCGGGAAAGGTACCGCCATCGGCTCGCAAAAGCGAGCGCTCTACGCAATAACCGGAACGTGCGCCGGAGAGCAACTCGGTGAGGAGAGCCGCATCGAGGCCCCGTTCCGAGGGTAGAAGAAAGTCTTCGAGCTTAAGAGCAGCGAGTTGATTCCGGGACAGGCTCAGCATCTCCGAGAGGCGCTGATTGACAAGGATGAAGCGGCCGGCCACCGTGGTATGCGCCATGCCGACGGCCGCCTGGTTGAAGGTCGCCGAGAATCTCTGCTGCAGCAGGCGGAGTTCAGATTCGGTCTGCAGGCGTTCACGGCGGCGCTCGGCGTCAGAGAGTTCGCGTTCGATGGCGGGGAGCAAGCGCTCGAGATGGCCTTTGAGCACGTAGTCGTGCGCGCCGGCTCTCATGGCGTTGACTGCGGATACCTCATCAATGGTGCCCGAGACGATGATGAAGGGCAGGTCCACGCCGGACTGCTGAATGAGCGCGAGGGCGTCGCGTGCGCCGAAGCTGGGCAGGGTGTAGTCGGCGATGACGAGGTCCCAGGGGCTGGGGTGATCGAGTGCTTCGGTGAGTTGGTCTGCTGTTTCGACGCGCACGGCATCCACGGCGTAGCCGGCACGGCCGAGGTGCCGCTGCAGCAGCAGGGCGTCTTCTTCGTAGTCCTCGATGATGAGGACGCGGAGCGGTTTTCGGCTTGGGTTTACTGGGCTGGCGGACATTGGTTCAGGAGCAACCAGTACATGCCGAGCTGTTTGGTGGCTTCGGCGAAATCAGTGAAGTTGACGGGCTTGCGGATGTAGCTGTTTACGCCCAGGCGGTAGCTTGCCACAATGTCGCGTTCCTCGTCTGAGGAGGTGAGTACGACCACGGGGAGGATAGCGGTTTTATCGGACGCGCGAATGGCGCGAAGGACATCAAGACCTTCGACCTTCGGCAGTTTTAGATCGAGGAGCACAAGTTGCGGGATGGGTTGGGTGCCCTCCTCAATGCCCTTCATGTACTCGAGGGCTTCTGCGCCGTCACGGGCGACCTTGATTTCATTAGCGACTTTGGCTTTGTGCAAAGCGCGTATGGCGAGCGCCTCGTGATCCGGATCATCTTCTATCAACAGAATCATGCTTTCACTCATTTCGTGATGGCCCCTGCTACTGCTTACCCGTTGATTTCGCCGCCGTCCAGGGTGAAGGAGAAGGTCGCGCCATGGCCGATCGCGCCTTCAGCCCAGATTCTGCCGTGGTGCCGCCGAATGATGCGCGAGACGGTAGCCAGGCCGATGCCTGACCCTTTGAACTCGCGGTCGCCGTGCAGGCGTTGGAACGCGGTAAACAGGCGGTCCACGTACTGCATGTCGAAGCCTGCACCATTGTCCCGGATAAAGTATACGGTCTCACCGTTCTCCCCCCGTTTACCGAACTCGATTTGCGCGCCGGGCGTTCTGGAAGTGAACTTCAGCGCGTTGCCCAGAAGATTCTCAAAGGCCACCCGCATGAGCCGCGGGTCGGCCTCGGCGAGGATCTCCGGGTCGCTGCGGAACTGGACATCGCGTCCGGGTTCGTTGGCGAGGAGTTCGCCGAAGATGAGCGTGGCGAGTTGGGATAAGTCGGTCGATTCGCGCTGCAGCTCCGTGCGCGTGACGCGGGACAGCTGCAGGAGCGCGTCGATTAACATGCCCATGCGCTGCACGCCGCCTCGTACCCGCTGGATATAGTCGCGTCCTTCCTCATTCAGCACATCGGCGAAGTCTTCTGCGAGCGCCAGGGAGAAGCCGTCGATGGTGCGTAGCGGGGCGCGCAGGTCGTGAGAGACCGAGTAGGAGAACGCCTGGAGTTCCTGGTTAGAGACCTCGAGTTCGCGGGTTCGTTGATCGACGCGGCGCTCCAGGTCAGCATTGAGCGTGCTGAGCTCCGCGTTCAAGTCGGTGATGACGCGGGAGCGTTCGGCCAGCTGCTCGCGGTCGCGGTGGGCATTGATGAGTTGTTGGAACGCGAGGACCAGCAGGAAGAGATCAAGGACCGTGGCGGCGGAGAGGCTGACGACTACGCTGCGGCGTCCGCTTTGGGCTTGCTGCGTGCGCTGGCCGAGAAGCCGCTTTTCCTCGTTCTCGATCTGGATGAGGCAGTACCGGACGCTGGGTCCGCTGTCGGGGCTGTCCTGGAGAGCGGGATTGAGCACCGCCGCGGGGAGCGCGCCTTCGCTGTGTGCGCGCCGCATGCCTATGGCGGCGTCGATCGCACCCAGGCGCACGGAGATCCGCTGACGAAGAAGGGCGATTCGCGCTTCCTGGTCCTTGTTGTCCGTCGTTAAAGAGGCGATGTTGCTGACATCGGCGAAGACCTGCCGCGTGGTCTGGTGGTAACGGTCGGCGTAGCTGGCGGCACCCGTAAGAAGGTAAGCGCGGGCTGCGTTGTTGGCTGAACTCATGGTCAGCTGGGTCTCTTCGGTGGCCGTGAGGACCTCAAGGGTGTGCGCCAGCCAGTGCTGGGCGTCGAAGAGCCGGTCGAGGGCGTGGAAGGCCCACCAGGTGTTCAGCAGCACCACCAGGATGGGACCGACCATGATGAGGCGGTAGCGGGTCTTCGAGGTCATTCTTGTTCACGGTAGCAGAGGAGGGCGGGAGGACGTTCCGCAATGGCCTGGGTACGCGTGTTCCAGGACGCGATGCAGATAGGGCTTGCTGCCATCCCCGGACTTTGAAGGTGAACCTTGCGGCACCTTTAAGTAGCCGGAATGGCGAAGCCGTACCGCTCGAGCCAGACCAGCGATACGACATCGTCCGTGTTCTTGAGGGTGAGCCGACCCTGCGCCGCAGTTTCTGGTCACCCTGCCGCTTACTTAGCTACCAGCGCGAGTTGTTGCTGGTATTCCTCATATGGGCCCTTATGGTCCGTGATGCTGAAGTCGTTCGGACCGCCTTCGAAATGCCAGATGCGGGTTCCAACTTCTTCAATGAGGTCCTGGTCGTGTGTCACGAGGAAGACGGTGCCCTCGTACTTCTGCATGGCCTGGTTGAGGGCGTTGATGGACTCGAGATCCAGGTGATTGGAGGGCTCGTCGAGGACAAGGACATTGGGCTTCTGGAGCATGAGCTTGCAGAAGAGGAGGCGCGCGGCCTCGCCCCCGGAGAGGGCTTCGGTCTTCTTCATGCCTTCCTCGCCGCGGAAGAGCATCTGGCCGAGGAGGCCGCGAATGTCTTCCTTGCTGGCCTTGGGGTCATAGCTGTGGAGCCACTCGGCGGCGGTGGTGCCGTGGGGAATGGCAGCGGTGTGGTCCTGGGCGAAGTAGCCGATCTGGGCTTCGTGACCCCACTTGACCTCGCCTGAATCGAGCGCGGTGGTGTAGGTCTCTTCGACGCCGGGGGCACCAGCGAGGAGGGCTTTGAGCAGCGTGGTTTTGCCCTGGCCGTTGCGGCCGACGAGCACGATCTTCTCCCCGCGCATGACGGCGCCGGTGAAATCACGGATCACGTGCTCGACCTTGCCGTCGGGCTGGGTGTAGGTCTTGTTGATTTCATTGAACTCGAGCAGGTGTTTGCCGCTCGGGCGCAGGGTGTCGAAGCGGATGTAGGGGCGCTGGATGTTGGAGCGCGCAAGTTCAGTGGTTTGCAGGCGTTCGACTTCCTTCTTGCGGCTGTTCACCTGCGAGGAGCGCGTGCCGGCGGAGAAGCGGGCGATGAACTCATTCAGTTGCGCGATCTTCTTTTCGCGCTGCTCGTTCTGGCCCTCGATGCGGCTGCGAATCTGGGTCTTTTGCAGGACCATGTCGTCATAACCGCCGGTGTAGGTGATGATCGTCTCGTAATCGATGTCGGCGATGTGGGTGCAGACCGAATTGAGGAAGTAGCGGTCGTGCGAGATGAGGATGACGGTGCCGTTGTAGCGGTTGAGGAAATTTTCGAGCCAGTGAATGGACTCGAGATCGAGATAGTTCGTAGGTTCGTCGAGGAAGAGCGCTTCGGGGTTGCCGAAGAGGGCTTGCGCGAGGAGTACGCGGACTTTCTGGCCGCCCTGGAGCTCACTCATTTTGCGGTCATGCACTTCGTCCGGGATGTCGAGACCCTGGAGAAGGATGGCAGCGTTGGCTTCGGCTTCGTAGCCATCTTCTTCGCCGACGATGCCTTCGAGTTCGCCGAGGCGGATGCCGTCCTCGTCGGTCATTTCGGATTTGTTGTAGATCGTTTCGCGCTCTTCGAGGGCTGCCCAGAGGGGCTTATTGCCCATGATGACGGTGTCGATGACACGGAAGGAATCGAACTCATACTGGTTCTGCTTGAGGACGCCGAACTTCCTGGGGCGGACGACGTTGCCCTTCTGGGCGTCGAGCTCACCGGTCATGACCTTCATAAAGGTCGACTTGCCGGCCCCGTTCGGCCCGGTCAGGCCGTAGCGTCGACCGTCGGTGAAGGTGACGGAGACATCCTCAAAGAGGAGTTTGGCGCCGTAGCGCATCGTTACATTGGAGACAGAGATCATCACCCCTATTTTCTCATGCTGGGGGTGGCTCTCGCCCGCACGGCTATGCGGCGAGCCAGAGTAGGACGAGAGCGGCGTGGAGCGCAGCGCAGGTGAGTGCGATGCGCTCCCCTGCGCCGGTTTTGTTTGCGGAACTCGTCACCGCAGGCCTCCGCCCACCTGCAGCAACGATCCTGTGATCCAGCGTGCCTCGTCGGAGGCGATAAAGGTGACGACATCGGCGATATCGTCCGGCTTACCCATGCGTCCCAGGGGTGTTTGTTGCACCATCGCGTCGGCCATGGGCGAGGACTGGATGTCGACGTTGCCCTCGGTGGCCGTGAGACCAGGATTGATTGCATTGACCCGGATGCGTTTTGGCCCCAGTTCCTTGGCAAGAACGCGGGTGATGACGTCCACGGCGCCCTTGGTTCCGCTGTAGACAGCCGTTCCCGGCGGTGTGCTTTCGCTGACGACGGAGCCAATATTGATGATGCTGCCGCCCGACTCCGGGAACAACGCAACGGCTTCCTTCGTGGCGAGCAGAAGGCCTTTCACGTTGATGCCGAACATGTGGTCGTAGCTCTCCTCGTTGAAGTCTGCGATGGACCCGAAGGCGTAGACGCCAGCGTTGTTGACGAGCACATCGACCCTGCCGAACAGCTTCCTGGTTTCGGCGAAAAGGGCCTGCACTTCGGCTCCGCGCGCTACGCTTCCCCCGATCACGACGGCCTCGCCTCCGGATTTCCTGATCCCCGCAGCAACGCGTTCCGCGCCGGCCTTGTCCGAGGCATAATTCACGACGACCTTTGCGCCCTCGCGCCCCAACGCCTCGGCGATGCCTGCGCCAATGCCCTTCGACGCGCCTGTAACGACTGCGATCTTTCCATTCAGCTTTCCCATTGCTCTTCCTTTCGATCAGGGTCGAATATTTCGACGCTCATCGAATAGATGTGGACTTTCAGGGAGAGTTGCGGGTTTTTGCTAGAGGGATCCGAGTTCCCGGAGGTAGGCCTGCCAGATATCGCGCCGGAGGGTCAGGCGGAGGCCGCGACCCTCCCGCTCCACGGCGATCAGGCCTGCACCTTGCAGCTCTTTTAGATGATGTGAGACCGTTGCGGGCCGGATGGACCCATGCATGCTCAGGCCGGCGCAAGGCAGGACGGGCTCAGCGGCAATTTGTTGCAGCATGGCGAATCGCTTCGGATCTGCCAACGCGCGGCTGATCGCGATCCTCTGCTCCGCGGTGAGGGTAAGGGCAACATCCGGGGGCGCGTCTCTGGTCACTGGGTGAGTGTGTCACTGTCGACGGACAATCTACAAGCAGGCTGTGAGCACGGAGCCCCCGGGTTCGGGTCTCTGGAGTGCGACCCGGAAGGTTCCTTTTCTCTCTCAGCGATGCTCCCACGTGCACCGAGCGTTCAGTTGACTCATTGTTGTCTCTGGCAAGTGGTGAGTCCACAATGACATGCGCGGGGCGTAGCGGAACAGCGGCTCTCCCTGCTTGTTGCTTATTCGAAACGAGGTTGCGCCGCTTGCACAGGTGGTGATGAATGCTTCTCTCTGCTGCGAGTGTCCCGATGCCGATGAGTTGCTGGGTCTACCCTGGTTCGGGTAGGGCGCCGCGGGCCGCCGCCGGTCGTGATTTACCATACAGAGAACAGCCGTTCTCTAGTCGAATAAGCAGGACCCCCGCAAAGCCCTTCGCAAGTTAACGGTTTCGTTGGGAGAGGCTCATGCAAGGCATAGGCACGAAACTCCGCGCGGCACGAACGCAATGGCAGTTGACGTTACGCGAGGTAGAGCAGAGAAGCACCCGACTGTCCGAGGAATGGGGGAACCCGTCCTATCGCATTTCGGCGAGCTGGCTGGATCGCGTGGAGCGGGAGGATCGCGGACTTTCGGCCACGAAGCTCATCGTGCTGGCGAACGTCTACAATCTCTCTCCCGAGCAGATGCTGGCGCTTTGTCCGCGAGCGAGCGGCAGTCCGGTCCCGTTGGATCACGTTTCGAGTCCGAATGCGACGCGCCTGCTAACGCAGGGTCCTCTGGAAGAACATGCCAAACACTGGCTTCCGGAGAAGCTGGTGATTGATCCCGTTCCGGAGGAGACGACGCTTCTACCTTCCGGGGATGACTCCCTGCCGAGCCACTACCGGAGGGGCATCATCGGCCGGCGTGACCGGACGCTGGAGCCCATGATCCGGGCCGGGTCGCTGGTGTTGATCGACACGCACAAACGCGCCATTGGCGGACGCAAGGACTGGACTCACGAGTTCGACCGGCCTATCTATTTTCTTCTGACGCGCACGGGCTATGTGTCGGGGTTTTGCGAGCTTGATAAAGAATCCGAATGGCTTACCCTGGTTCCCCACGCGCTCTCGTTCGAACCGAACAAACGGTGGCGGTACCGCAAAGAGATCGAGGTTATCGGAACGGTGGCGGCGGTGTTTATGCGCCGGGTCGCCTAGACTACAGGGTCGCCTGCACCTGGGAGAACGAGGATAGCCCCGCTTCTTCGTAAAGGTGGAGCAGATTGCGGGTCATGCGGCAGTAAATCACGGAGGCTTGTTGCGCGTACTCCGGATATGCATTCCCCTGGTGACCGTGTTGCTCGGCGGCGCGCAGGCGGTCCAGGTGCCAGTGGATCTCGCGCGCATTCAAGCGTAGTTCCTCGGCGACGGTGAGCGCTTCGGGGTACCACTGTTGGACGTGACACGCCAGCTCAATCAGAACGTCGCAGTTGGCGGCCATGGCCTGCAGGCCGTCGAGTCCGCCGGTGAGTTCCCAAACCTGCCACGAGTCGAGCGATGCAGGTTCGTCCTCCGCCCCTGAGGCGTTCAGGCTCTGGGCTACCTGGGCCAGCTTGTAGCGATCCACGAAGGTAAGTCGTTTCAGGAGGGCAGCGACGTCATCGTCGCGGAAGACGCGGCGAGCACGCCGAAGATACACCGTGTAAGCGGTTACCAGGAAGGCAACAAAAATCAGAACAGCAACGAGAAATACGATTGATTGCCTGGTCACGGCTTTTTCCACTTGCGCAGCGTACCCAGATCATAAGCCACGCGCGCGTTCAGTAAACGAAGTTCCGCGATCAATTTGAGGGGCAGGTCCCGGGGTTCGGGGGCTTCCTGCCAAAGCGTCACGATCCAGTACACAAGGCACCCCAGGTAGACGATCATTCTGGCGGAGGTGAGGACATCCTGGACGTTGAGCGCGCCGGCGCCGCCGTGGACCGTGTGCACTGCCTCAATGGCGAGATCCAGGAGGGAGAAGACTCCCAGGCCATGCGCGATGCGGGCGTCATGGGTTCTCCAGGGCAGACCCACGGTGACTGAAAGGGCGACCATGCCCAGGAACAACTCGCTCATCAGGGCAGAAGAGAAGAATCCTGATTTCAGCAGCAACCTGCTCTCCAGGCCCGGCGCATCCGGCGCGGCAAGCAGGGTGAGCGTCGATGCCACGGCAAGGCTGGTCCAGAGGAGCCAGAACATGGTGTGGTGCACGTCGGGCGCCCACCGGCCGCCAGGACGGAAGACGTGCCGGGCTACCTCGTAGACCACTGCGAGTTGCAGTGCGGTGTCCAGAAAATGGGTGGCCACATACGCCGCCCTGTAGGCGGCTGCAGCGTCGCGCAGGCAGAACAGAAGGACGGTTCTGGCGATGTTTGTCGCAATCAGCGCCGTGAACATGGGGAAATACGCGCTACGCCGGCGTGCCAGGAGTACGCTTAGAAGCGCTACATGGCCAAAGAGGCCGGTGGCCCAGAGCGAACGATCTATGCCACTTAGGGGCAAGATGATCCTCCGTTCTGGGCCAGGAACCAGGGCATGGAAATGCCGCAATCTTACGCCTCTGCTTTAGGAAATGCCGAGTATCAGCAGTGCGATCTGGGCGACGGTGCCGGCCAGGGAGCTGGGAGCAGCGGTTTTTGCCGGAGCGGCGTTGGTGCAAAGCATGCCTTTCGGGCAGGGATCTGTCCCGGTTGTGCCATCGGCATGAGCAGTACTCGCAGCGACCAGGGAGGTTGCGCCAAGGATGAGGGCTAAGGAAAGACGGCGGGCATAGGTCTTGATCATGGGAAACTCCTTGATTTAGCGCTTGCTGCGCTGAACCGGAGACTATGGAGTTCCTCGGGAATTCCTGACCGTTCTCTGTGCGGCGTTGCGTTGGAGCAATTGTGAAACCGTTCCAATCTGAAACACTTGACAGCGGTCGCATACGCAAAATAGGCAAAAAACGCAAAGTTTCTACTTTTCGTTGTGCATAGGCAACAAAGCCCTTATTCTCAGGAGCGGGACCCACACGTTCAGGAAAGCGGATTTGACTATGGCGGATGAAAAGGAACAGGAAGTACATCACATGCTTGTGACCGTTGTTCGGTCTCTGGTGGACCGGCCGGACGATGTAGAGATCGTGCCGCTGCCCGGCGAGACCTCTTTGACCTTCAAGGTGAAGGCGCACCCTGGAGATATGGGCAAGCTGATTGGCGTCAATGGGAGAACGGCGCGGGCGCTGCGCATCATTCTGGGCGCGAATGCAGCGCGCCTCAAGCGAAATCTGAGCCTGGATATTGTTCAGGGGGATGGATCTACGGCGAAGATTCCGATGGAACTCGGCGCCTGAAGCAGGGGCTCTGATTGTTGGGGTCGGTTGATGTCCCGTAGCGGGGAGCGCGAGATCTTCGCGCTTTCTGTGTTTTTGGAATTCGGCCTTGTGATGTGGCCCGGACCGGTCTTTGCAGCCCTGGTCAGCTACTCGCTTGCGTCGTACGCCCGGTTCGAAGACACCCCGCCCGTCTCGAATCCCTGGGGCACTCTGTCACAAGCGCTTCTCGTTACTTTGCAAGCGCCTCTACAGCTACCGCGTTTTAGGCGAGATACACCGTCTGGCAGTAAGCCTGGTCGAAGTGTTGGAAGGGTCCGAACTCGCGAGCCGCTGCCGTGAGCAGCCAGAAGCTGCCGCAGGCATAGGCGATGAACCAATCACCCCATTGCCAAAGATCTGAGTCTATCTGTTGGAACGTCGGTGTACGCATGGGTCCCTTTCCCCCGTCGGGTGCGCTGCGAAGCGTTGTGTTCACGCCTTCGAGCGTTCAAACCACTGTACGTTTTCCGGGTTGGGGCGAGAATACAACGAACGACACAGACGGGTTCACTTCTGTGCGGAAGGTGTACCAAACTGAGTTCGCATTGACCCACAATGGGTCACAAAGCAATCAGCGATCCTGGAGCGGCAGGGCATACAGCAGGCCGCCCTGCGTGGCGAGCCTGTTCTCTCCGCGTTCGAGCCGAAACTTCGACGCTGCGCCGAGGTCCCGCTCGAAGATCTCTCGGTAGTTGCCGACGGTCGCAAGAACAGCCGCACCCCAATGCGCATCGATGCCCAGGGCTGCGCCATTTCCAGAGGCTCTGCCCAGGGTCTGCTGGACTTCTTCTCGCGGGCTGTCCTTGAAGGACGCGACATTTGTGCGCGTGATGCCCTGGTCCTCCGCAGCCAGAAGCGTCTGCACGGTCCAGTAGACGAGGGCGCTGAAGCGGGGGTCACCGGCCCAGGTTGCCATGGCCAGCGGGTCCTCGCGCACGGTCTGGGGCAGGATGGTGAACTCGACCGCACGCTGTTCTTCAATTCCCCTTATGTTCGCCAGGGAGGTGAGGTCGCTGGAGACGGCGTCGCAGTTTCCGGTGAAGAAGGCCGCTTCCATCTCGCCGGCCTCGGAAAAGGGATACCAGGTATAGGTGATGCCGTGAGCTGCGGCATAGCTGTGCAGACCCTCCTCGGCTGCGGCGCCGGTCAAAAAGCAAATCCGTTTGCCGGCGAGGTCAGCTGCGGTGTGGACGGCGGGGTTCTTCGGGTAGAGCAGGCTTTGGCCGTCCAGCAGCACCGGGGCGGAGAAGGCCACGTCTGCTGCCATGTTCTTCGCAGACGGTGTGGCGGTGGCGACGAGGTCGACCTCGGCGGCGCGGAGGGCGCGCAGGCTGGTGGTCTCGTCGGGGAAGTTCTTGATGACGAGGTGCGCCCCGGAACCCAGCACGGCCACAGCGACAGCTTTGCAGAGATCGATGTCGAAGGCCGCTCGGTTCCCGTGATCTGTCACCCGCGAATAGTCCTCTTCTTCTCGGGAGACACCGCAGGTCAGGCTCTTCGCGGCGTGGATGCGATCCAGGGTGGGGTGAGCCAAAGGCGGCAGCAGGGGAGGCCGCTCGGCCGACTTGGGCGGCATCTGGAGTGCGGTCTGAGCGGGGGCGATGCAGGCTGTTGTGGAGATACAGGTAAACAGGACAAGAAGACGAAGCATCACGCCGAAGGTAACTCCTGAAGAGAGGAATGGAACACGAAACAAAGCTTGGGGAGGACCCGGAGGTCCTCCCCGCTTCTCTGCCCCTGGAATGGGCGGTTACGGCCTCCAGCCCGGCACGGTGGGTGTGCCCGGGGCGGAGCTTGGCCGGGGGTTGAAGTCGACCGGGATGGGATTCGGCAGACCGTTGTCGGTGGGTTCGATGTTGAGGATCTGGCAGCCCCTGTTCTGATATTGCGGGATGATGCCGTAGAGATTCTGCGGAATGATGGCGTAGCTTGCAGGCAGCGGCGGCGTGAGCCCGGAGAGACGGTTGTTGTCAAACGCCGAGAGCAGGTTGCCAACGCCCGGAACGCCGTTGTCCGCCGGCCCGAGGTAGGTCTGGCCGAATTCGGTGACGCCCTTGGCCCTGGCCTGCTTTTCGTCGGGGAGGTCGGCCAGCGGTGTCAGGCTGAAGAGGTTGTTGATGAACTTGATGATGGAGCTGTGCTCGGTGGCCTCATGCGAGATGCCATGCACGACGCCGTAGGGCGACATGATGATGGCGGGGACGCGGGGGCCCTGATCGAGCGGCTCGCCGTAGGGATCGTAGTTGCGGATCACTTCGGGAGCGTGGTCGTAGAGGCCATCGGTCTCGTCATAGGCAATCACGATCGCGCTCTGCGCCCAGTAGGGGCTGTTCGCGATGGCGTTGACTTCCTGGGCAAGCAGGGCGCTGGAGATCTGCAGATCCGAGTAGCCCGGATGATCGTCATTACCGGCGAAGGTAACCGGGAGATTGGGATCTTCCGGCAGCAGGCCCTCGATGTTGTTGTAACCGCCGCGGAGGTAAAAAACACCGCCGTTCGCCGGCAACTTGCCGCCCTGGATGTCCGTGAAAGCCTGGCTCAGGTTGTGGAGATGCGGGGTGATCTGGGGGTTGTTGGAAACGTAGCCGAAGTACTGCGGCCCGTTGTGGTGGGGAATATAGTCCGCGTGGGGAGCGGCAGAGCTGGGGTCAGCCGTCTCCTTGGAGTAGCCCTGTTGATACCAGCCCCAGTTGGTGGGAAGCTGTCCGCTGGCGGCAAGTTCCTTGATGTCCTTCTCGATATCGGTCAGGTCTGTCTGCGGCAGCGAGTCCTGGCCGGTAAGCGTGCCGGCTTCGTTGCCCATGAAGCTGAGCGGCAGCGAGGCGAAGGTGAGATTGATCTCCGGATTATTGCTGGGCGGGTTGGCGGGCTGCCCGCTGCCGAAGAAGTCAAGCTGCGAGCCCCAGAAGGGATCGCCGTCGCTGACGACAGGAACGCCATTGCCGCCGATGGAACCGAAGGCCCTGGTGCTGTCTTCGGGGTGCTTGACCCACTGGGTTTCACCGGACTGGCCGGCGATCATGGCGATGGCGTTGGGGGTGGAGGCGGAGAGGACGGTCTGGTGGAAGTTGTCGAACAGGGTGAAGCTGTCGGCGTAGTTCCACATGACCGGGGCGGTGTTGCAGTCGACGTGCGCCATGACGAGCTCGCCCATCTGCTTGGCTTTCAGCGAAACCGGGCCGCTCGGCACACCATTGTTGAGCGTGATTCCTTCTTCCGTGACGGCGTAGCCATCGTTCTTGGTGATGCCGCCGGTGAAATCAATCTTCTGGATATAGCCGGTGTGCGAGTGGTTCACCGAGTCGGTGTCGGCGGGATAAAGCGGCACGGTCTGGCCGGCGGTATTGGTGATCGTTTGCGGGATGCGGAAGGGCTGGATGGTGCCTACCGTGCCATCGGTGTTGACGATGGGCTGATAGAAGCCGGGCGTCTGCGAGGGTGGCTGCGAGTAGAGGCCGTGTGCGCCGGGATAGCTGCCGAAGTAGAAGTCGAAAGAGCGGTTCTCCTGGAAGAGGACGAACACATATTTGACCTTCTGCCTAAGAAGAGCAATCTTCTGCGCCTGCGTGAGGGTGGCCTCGGTGGTCGGGTCTACAACAACGGCGTTAACTTTGGCGCTGGACCTGGGCGCGATGGTGACGGTGGTGTTGGGGGTCTGGGCGCCTGCCAGGCAAGGGAGCAGGGCGACGTAGGCCGCCATCAGGGCAGGTATTTTGCTGCGAGTCTTCTTCATGCGCACGATCTCCAAGGTAAAAGCGTCTGCACAGCGGCCATGGGGTCTTCAGATGTGGCTAAGGTGCTCCCTTACTGAACAGCAGGCAGATCACAATCGTGTAAATACGGCAATAACACTTTCGTTTTGTGGGGTGATGGGCGAACCCTCACGAGGTGGGGAGGCTGCCCGGGGCATTTTGCTGTGGTCGTAAAGTGCCGATCGGCACGAACTTCCCGGGCGTCGCTGACCCCGCCCCGGCAGCGGGAATCGGCATCTATCCCGGTACGATGGACCGTTCCAAGTTTCACGCCAAACCCCTGCTGAACACGCCGCGAGCCTTTGTCCCCGATACCTGGATTGAGATTGACGGGCTCAAGATCGCGGCCGAGGCGGGCGAGCCGCTGATTGAGGCGATCAACCGCAAGGCTGCGATGCAGGGGATCACCGGCATCCCGCAGGTGTGTTACACGCCGCCTATGGGGGCGATCGGGACCTGCGACACCTGCCTGGTAGAGGTGAATGGCGAGCTGGTGCGGTCGTGTGGCGCGCAGGTTGCGGCGGGGCAGGTCGTGGAGACGGCAAACGATCGCGCAGACGTAGCCAAGCGCGAGGCCTTTGACCGGATACTGGAGAACCATAACCTGTACTGCACGGTATGCGACAACAACAACGGCAACTGTACGGTGCACAATGCAACGGCTGAGCTGGATGTGCAGCACCAGGCGCGGGAGTTCCGGCCGAAGCCCTATACCCAGGATCACTCGAATCCGTTTTACCGCTACGACCCGAGCCAGTGCATCCTGTGCGGGCGCTGTGTGGAGGCGTGCCAGAATGTGCAGGTAAACGAGACGCTGACCATCAGCTGGGATCGCGAGATGCCGCGGGTTATGTGGGATGGGGGCGAAAAGATCGAGGGCTCCAGCTGCGTAAGCTGCGGGCACTGCATCACGGTCTGCCCGTGCAATGCGTTGATGGAAAAAGGCATGGTGGGGCACACGGGATACCTTACGGGCCTGCCGCCCAAGGTGCTTGACGACATGATTGACGCGGTGAAGAAGATTGAGCCCTCGACGGGGTATCCGCCCATCCTGGCGCTCTCCACGATGGAAGCCGAGATGCGGAAGCAGCGCGTAAAGCGAACGAAGACCGTATGTGCCTACTGCGGTGTGGGATGCAGTTTCGACATCTGGACGCGGGACCGGCACATCTTGAAGGTGGAACCGGCAGAGGGACCGGCAAATGGAATTTCGACGTGCGTGAAGGGCAAGTTCGGGTGGGACTATGTGAACTCGCCGGACCGGCTGACAAAGCCCTTGAAGCGCGTCGGTGAGACGTTTGTCGAGATTGAGTGGGATGAGGCGATCGCTATGGTGCGCGACCGCTTTATGCAGATCAAGGCGGAGCATGGGCCGGATGCATTGGCGTTCATTGCCTCGTCAAAGTGCACGAATGAAGAGAGCTACCTGATGCAGAAGCTGGCGCGGGCGGTGATCGGGACGAACAACATCGACAACTGCAGCCGCTACTGCCAAACGCCGGCAAGCAAGGGGCTGAACCGGACGGTGGGGTATGGCGGGGATTCGGGGTCCATTTCGGACATCGAGATGGCCGACCTCGTCATGGTGGTGGGCTCGAATACTTCGGAGAGCCATCCGGTGCTGGCGACGCGGATCAAGCGGTCGCATAAGCACCGAGGGCAGCGGCTGATCGTGAGCGATCTGCGCAAGCATGAGATGGCGGAGCGAGCAGATGTTTTTCTGCACCCGAAGCCCTCCACCGATGAGGTGTGGATCATGGCCGTGACCAAACACCTGATTGACACGGGGCGGCATGACGCGAAGTTCATCGATCTTTGGGTGAACAAATTCGAGGAGTTCAGGAAGAGCCTGGAGCCGTACACGCTGGAGCACGCGCAACAGGTAACCGGGATCAGCGTAGAGCAGCTGAAGCAGGTGGCGGACGAGATAGCCGCGGCAGAACGCGTATGCGCGCTGTGGGCGATGGGAGTTACGCAGCATTGTGGGGGATCGGATACGTCGACGGCTCTGTGTAACCTGCTGCTGACGATGGGGCAGTTCAAACGGCCTGGAACGGGCGCTTATCCTTTGCGCGGACATAACAATGTGCAGGGTGCGAGTGACTTTGGGTCAATGCCGGATGTCTTTCCGGGGTATCAGAAGATCGACGACGAGAAGGTGCGGGCGAAGTTTGAAGCGCACTGGAGCGTGACGCTGCCGGTGAAGACCGGGCTGGACAATCGCGAGATGATCGCCGCTGTGCAGGAAGGCAAGCTGCGGTCGATGTACATCAAGGGCGAGGACACGATTACCTCCGACGCCAATGCCGAGGATGTAGGTCAGGCGCTGAGCAGGCTCGATTTTCTGGTAGTGCAGGACATCTTCTTCTCCGAAACCTGCAAGTATGCCGACCTGGTTCTACCGGCCTCGCCATCGCTTGAAAAGGATGGGACCTTTGTGAATACGGAACGGCGGATCCAACGGTTGTACAAGGTGTGGGAGCCGTTGGGCGACTCGAGGCCTGACTGGGAGATCATCCAGTCCATCGCGAAGGCGATGGGCGGCGCGGGCGGCTGGGGCTACACGCATCCCTCGCAGATCATGGACGAGGTGGCACAGCTTACGCCTACGTTTGCAGGGGTGAGCTACGAGCGGCTGGAAGGGTATAAGAGTCTGCAATGGCCGGTGCACGCCGATGGGACGGATGAACCGCTGTTGTACACCAGGGAGTTTCCCTTTCCGGATGGTAAGGCGAGCTTCTATCCGCTGGAGTATGTGCCGCCGAGCGAAGAGACGAATGAGGTCTACGATCTGCACCTGAACAATGGGCGTTTGCTGGAGCACTTTGAACAGGGCAACATGAGTTATCGCGTACCTGGCATCAAGGAAATCACGCCGGAGATCTTTCTCGAGGTGTCACCGGAACTGGCGCGGGAGCGTCGGTTGGAGACGGGTCAATTTGTGCGTCTCGATAACGAATATGGTCAGCTCCGCCTTCCTGTCCTGGTGACGACACGCGTTACTGGCAAGGAGATGTACCTGCCGATGATTTCGACCGAGCAGGCCGTGAACAAGATGACCAGCATGCATGTGGATCGCGCGACGCACACACCGGCCTACAAGGAGCTCTCGGTGAAGATGACGGTGCTGGATGAGGTGGGAGCGAGCCCGCTGCCGCGCCGAAACTTCCGTTTTGGTTCACGGACGCCGACGGAGGGTGTGGAAGTTGAGAAGAAATGGGCGAATGAGAACTACTGGCTGCCGGGCACAAGGCTGAAAGACAAGCTTGTACAAATCAAGACAACAGAGCCCTCCTAGAGAAGGCAAATAGGTGAACTAGATGGCACACCCGATCACATTTGTACCGCAACCCGTTGACCCGCACGTGGAGCTGATGCGCAAGGTGGAAGCTGCGCCCCGAGAGCATGCCGAGGCGCTGCTGGCCGCATGGGATACGCTGCAGACGGCGCATGACCAGGGCATTCTTGACCTGTTGCACGGGTTGATCGGCGGGCGCGATGTCATCGCGGGACAACTGGCCTCCGCCCTGGTGAAGGAGGAGTCGATCAACGCGGTACGCAACCTGATTGCGTTGGGGCGGATTGTGGCGGCGCTGGATCCGGAGGTGCTCCATCGGCTGGCGAAAGGTATGGACCAGGGTTTGCAGGGTCCGAAGCCGGACGGCGAGACGCCAAGTCTATTCCGCATCTTGCGCCAGGCAACATCGCCCGCCGGGAAGCGGGGGCTCTCGTTCGCGGTGCAGCTTCTGGTAGCGCTGGGGACCGCGACAGAAGGTTGATTCAGCGCCTATGTTTGATCCCTAAAAGGGGAACGCCGATTGCGGCCCGCAGCGTATACACTGGCGAACAACCATCCCAGTGTTTACCAGGAGCCGACTATGCCCGAAGTGGCGATAGCTGCGGAGACGAAACCTCTCTCGCAAGGTGAGCGTGTTACCGATACCTTCGTGGCACCCTCGAAGACGTTTGACGACGTTCTGCGCAACGCGAGCTGGTGGATGCCCTTCCTGATCATCGTTCTCGCTTCGTACTTTCTTACAGCAGCCATTCAGTCGAAGGTGGGATGGGCGCAGCTGGTGCAGAACGAGATCCACGCGAACCCGAAGCTGTCAGACAAGCTGGCTTCCATTCCTCCCGAGCAGATCGCAACGCAGCAGAAGGTGATGCTGTACAGCTTTCAGGGCGGATTCTATGCGGCGCCGATTCTCAATCTCTTGTTTGTGACCATCAGCGCCCTTGTGCTCTGGGCGACGATCAATTTTGGCTTCGGCGGATCAGCGACCTTCGGGCGGCTGTTTTGCGTAGGCATGTATGCAGCGCTGCCCGGCGCGATATCAGCTCTGCTGGCAGGGATCATGTTGTTTGCGGGACGGGATCCCGAGGGCTTTACCACGCAAACGCTTCTGGGTAGCAACCCCGGTTACTACTTTGAAACGCCCGGCGCACTGAAGACGTTTCTGACGACCCTGGATGTATTCACGATCTGGACCCTGGTGCTGCTGAGCATCGGTGTTTCGATCGTTGGGCGCACGAAGAGGAGCTCTGGGTACTTTGCGGTGTTTGGCTGGTTTGTTCTGATTCTTCTGGTTCGTACTGCGATGGCCGCGATCAATTCGTAGAACGCACGGCAAGTCCACCACTGGAGCGGACTTGCCGTTTTTCTAAGACCGGAGGAACTCCAGCAGCGCGGTGTTCACCTCTGCGGCGTGCGTCCAGATGAGGCCGTGCGGGCCATCTTTCACAACATGCAGCTTGGCGGAGGGGATGAACTGCGGGAGGCGTCCGCCGCTGTTTTCAAGGGGAATCGTTTTATCGGCGTCGCCATGAATCACGAGCGTCGGCACCTTGATCTCTTTTACGTCATCGCGGAAGTCCTCAAGCCAGGCGTCCACGCAGAAGAGCGTTGCATGGTAGGCAGCTTGCGACGCAACGATGAAGTCGGCATCCAGCTTGGCTTGCGAAACGGCGTGGGACAGAAGGCTCTGGTTGTAGAACATCTTTGCGAAGTTCTGGAGGAAGTCGAAGCGGTCCTTCTCGATGAGACCCTTCATTCCCTCGAAAACAGAGGGGTCGACGCCTTCAGCGTTGTTGCCATCTTTGCGCAGGGCCGGGGCGATCGAGCTCAGGAAACCGCACTTCGTGACGCGCCCATCGTTGTATTTCCCCATATAACGCGCAACCTCGCCTCCGCCCATGGAGAAGCCGAAGAGCGAGACGCCCTGAAGGTCGAGGCTCTCGAGAAGCGTGACGAGGTCCTTGGTGAGGGTGTTGTAGTCATAGCCTCCAAAGGGCTTGGAGCTGTGGCCGAAGCCTCGGCGGTCGTAGGTGATGACGCGGTAGCCTGCCGCGAGCAGAGCGGACGTCTGGCGTTCCCAGGAAGCGCCGTTCAGCGGCCAGCCATGCACCAGAACCACCGGCGGTCCGTCCCCACGGTCTTCATAGTGAAGCTCGATCTCTGCGCTGTTTTCTTTGCCGACTTTCAGATGTGCCATGTACTGTTCCTCAAGTCCCTAAGATGCAGCGCAGGGAGACTTGCAGCGAAGGGATTGTGGAAAGGGAAAGGGCCCGCGCGTGGCGAGCCCTTCCGAATCTCCTTGTAGGACGGCTACTCCGCACCCCAGCGTCTGAACACAAGCGATCCATTGGTTCCGCCGAAGCCGAAGCTGTTCGAGAGCACATAGTCGATCTTCGCGGGCTGCGGTTTGTTGGCGACGTAGTTGAGTCGGCAAGCCGGGTCCACGTTTTCGAGGTTCATCGTTGGCGGTGCGATCTGGTGCTGCATGGCCATGATGCTGATGCCCGCTTCCAGACCGCCGGCCCCGCCCAGCAGGTGGCCGGTCATTGATTTTGTGGAGCTGATCAGGAGATCGCCTTTGAGGGCGCGTTCACCGAAGATGGTTTCCATGGCCTTCGATTCCAGCGCGTCGCCGAGCGGCGTAGAAGTGGCGTGGGCGTTGATGTAGTCGATCCTATCGGGCTCAATGCCGGCGCTGCGCAACGCATTCTGCATGGCACGGCGGCAGCCTTCACCTTCCGGCGCCATACCGGTCATATGGAAAGCGTCCCCACTCATGCCATAGCCGATCACCTCGGCGAGGATGTTGGCTCCGCGCGCCTTCGCGAACTCGAGTTCTTCAAGAATGAGGATCCCCGCTCCTTCGCCAACGACGAAACCGTCACGATCGCGGTCCCAGGGACGGCAGGCATGGGTGGGGTCTCCGTTGCGTGTGGAAAGCGCCTTCATCGCAGCGAATCCGCCGACCGAGAGAGGCGTGATTGCGCCTTCGGCACCGCCGGCGATCATGGCGTCGGCATCGCCGCGCTGGATGATCCGGAAGGCGTCACCGATGGAGTGGGCGGAGCTTGTGCAGGCGGTGGCGGTGGCTTCGTTTGGACCTTTGGCGCCCCAGCGAATGCTGACGTGGCCGGCGGCAAGATTGACGATGGACGCCGGGATGAAGAAAGGCGAGATACGCCGTGGGCCGCCGTTCATCAGCGCCGTGTGTTCGCGCTCGATGATGTCAAAGCCGCCGATGCCGGAGCCGATATGAACGCCGAAGGTGTCGGCGTTTTCAGGGGTGGCGCGCAGCCCGGAGTGTTCCATGGCCTCCTGTGCGGCAGCCATGGCGAAGTGAATGAAGCGGCCCATTTTGCGGGCCTCTTTCAAGGGGACGAACTTGGTGGGGTCGAAGTTTTTGACCTCAGCGGCGATGCGGACGGGATGGCCTTCCAGATCGAAGGCGGTGATCTCGGCTACTCCACTGCGGCCAGCCATGAGGCCGTCCCAGACCTCGGGCGCAGTATTTCCGACGCCGCAGATGAGACCGAGGCCCGTGACGACGACACGACGATGCTCCATTGTTTCTGCTTGCCCTTCCGCAGCACGTGGCTGGGGTCGTTACTTGGTTTTCTGATGCTGCTCGATGTAATCGGTGGCGTCCTTGACGGTCTTGATCTTCTCGGCGTCTTCGTCCGGGATCTGGATGTCGAAGGCTTCTTCAAACTGCATGACCAGTTCGACGACGTCGAGGGAATCAGCGCCGAGGTCCTCCTGGAAGCTCGCGCCCGGCGTCACTTCGGCCTCGTCCACTTGAAGCTGCTCGACAATAATCTGTTTAACCTTTTCGTCTACTGCTGCCATCGCTAAAAATCTCCTCTTTCCAAATGCCGGTGGCCGGCCCCGCGAACCTTTTCGGCGTGCCCAGCCTCAGTGCCCAAGCATACTGGCGCGCCCCGCAGGTGTAAAGAACGGGCGCCTAGAAAGCGTAGTTTCGGGTAGCATGTTCTGCATGCACGGAGGGGCCCTGGACAACGCCGAGCGCACGATTCGAAACGATGAGCGCCGGTACTGCAGCCGGTGTCATCCCGGGCTGTTCCGGCGGGTGAACCGGACGACGGTGCTCCAGCGCACGCTCCTGACCTGGCTGGGTTTCTTCCCCTGGGAGTGCGTTTCCTGCCGCCGGCGCAAGTTCTTCCGTGATTCCGGACGGAAGACGAACTCCAGTTCAGCCATCCGGGCCTAGACCCTAGTCTTCGTTGACGACCAGCATGGGCAGAAGATTGTCATAGCCCAGCTTCGACGGACCTTCACCGCTCGGGAGCGCGTTGGTAGATTCATCCAGGCTTACATCACGCAGTGACCGGTTGATGGCCCGCGTGCGGGTGTTTAGCTTTTCGATAGTGTTCTGCACGGTCCCGACCTGGCGCTCCATGGAGCTCATCAGTACCTCAAATTTACCGAACTCATCCTTGGTACGCTCCAGCACCTTCCAGACTTCATCGCCTTTTTTCTGCAATTGAAGCATATGGAAGCCCATCTGGAAGCTGTTCAAAATCGCCGAGAGCGTACTGGGGCCGGCGATGGTGACGCGGCAGCTCTGCTGGATGTCGGCCTGCAGCCCGTCACGCCGCATGACCTCGGCGTAGAGGCCTTCGGTGGGCAGGAACATGACGGCGAAACTGGTGGTGGTGGGAGGTGCGATGTACTTCTCGCAGATTCGCTTGCCTTCGGTGCGAATGGCATTTTCGAAGGCCTTCCCGGCGCTGGCGACATCGTCGGGACGCTCGGCGTAAGCAGTTTCCAGGCGCTCCCAGGCCTCGCGGGGGAACTTGGCGTCGATGGGGAGAAGGACCTCACCGTGAGGCGTGGGTAGCTTCACGGCGTACTCGACCATCTCGCCGGTGTTGGGTTTGACCTTCGCGTTTTTGAGGAACTGGCTAGGCGCGAGCATCTGTTCGAGAAGCATGCCGAGCTGCACTTCGGCAAAGCCGCCACGGCTCTTGACGTTGGTAAAGATGCGGGAGAGATCGCCTACGCCCGCGGACAGTTTTGACATTTCACCCAGGCCGGCGTGGACCTTGGTGAGTTGGTCAGTGACGGTGCCAAAGCTTTCGGTGAGCCTGGTTTGCAGCGTGGCGTGGAGTTTTTCATCAACCGTGGCACGCATTTCTTCGAGCTTGGCGGTGTTAGCTTCATTGAGCTTGTCGAGACGGCTCTCGACGGTGAGGCGGATTTTGTCCTGGTCTTCCCGCTGTGCCCTGGCGATGTCGGCGAGGCGGGCGTGGAGTGCGTCGCGATTCTCGCCGTGAGTCTTTGTGACCTCCAGGGTGAAATCGCCGAGATAACGGCGAAGGCCGGTGAGGTGCCCTTCGAGGAGGTTGCGGAGTTGCTCGGCATCGTTCTGACTGCCGGAGCGAAAGCCTTCGAAGGCTGCCCTGTGCCCATCACCGAAGCCACTGAGTTCGCGGCGGAGAGCTTCGGCGTGCTGGCTTGCGGTGCTTTGGGCGCGTTGGGCTGCCTCGCCCGCCTCCTGGCGAAGAAGGGCGAGTTCGGTGCGTAGCAGGCGCTCCACGCTTTCCGCACGGGCATCAGAGCGGGCAATCTGGGTGGGAAGGTCGGCTGCAAGCAGGGCCTGCAGGCGGGCATCCGGCGCGGCCTCGGGTGCAGCACCGGCGCGTCGCAGGAGCAGGAAGAGCAACACAAGCAGGGTAAGAGCCTGAAGCGCGAGAAGTGCAGGCAGCATTTCGTCTTTCCTTCGCTCGCAGGATAGCACTAGAATAAGGGAAGGCTGCGGAAAAGATGGTCCGATACCCCGCTTCCGGGTCCCTGGTGATTGAATAAGACTGAGCGTCTCGCGCTCGCTGAAGGGTTCTGTTTTCGTCCTATGCTTATGTCTCGTCTGTTCGCGTCCGCTGTCGTGTTTTCAATGGCTTCCTTGGCTGTTTCAGCCCAGACCTCTGTGCCGCCCAACCAGGTCTCAAGCTTCAAGGACACGTCGTCGTTCAAGCCGCCTGCGGGGGCGAAGGTCGCGGTCATCGAGTACGAAGATCTGGAATGCCCGGCCTGCGCGCACGCATTTCCGACTGTCCACGCGGCGATCAGCCACTATCACATCCCCATCGAGGAGTATGACTTCCAGATACCAAGCCACTTCTGGAGTCATGACGCCGCGATTTTTGCGCACTATCTAAAGGCTAAGGTGTCGCCGGAGCTGGCCGAGGAGTTCCGGCGTGAAACCTTCGCGTCGCAGTATCGCATCGCGTCCAAGGACGATCTGCACAACTGGGAGCAGCAGTTCATGAAAGACCATGGCAAGCAGCTGCCGTTTGTCATCGATCCCACCGGCCAATATGACCGCGAGGTAAACACCACCACAGCGGAGGGGCAGAAGATCGGCATAGTGCAGACCCCGACAATCATCGTGGTGACACCGAACCGCTGGATCCAGGTGATGGATGTGCAGCAGATGTATGCCGCGATCGACCAGGCGGAGGCGGATGCAGCGCATACGACCACGACGGCGGCTCACCGTTCCGGCGCGGGGCCGCACTCAAAGTAACGCCGGCCGATCCTCAAGTGGCACTTGAAGGTGTTGTTTACTCCTTTGATTCCTCTTCCGGAACAGGTGCCCAGGGCAGCAACAGAACCGCTCTGGGCACTGGTTCCAGCCCATTTTCGACCCTATACTCTGAGGTGTTACGGGCCACACCGGCCCACGCAGAGGGATATGGGCATTCAACCAATTCGGAAGCATGTGACGCCGGAGATCCCGGACAAGCTTTACTTCCGGATCGGTGATGTAGCACGTCTGTGTGAAGTGCCGGCCTATGTTCTGCGGTTCTGGGAGACTGAGTTCCCGCAACTGCGGCCAAACAAGGGCGGTACCGGCCAAAGGCTTTACCGCAAGCGCGATGTGGAGATGGCGCTGCGCATTAAGTCGCTGCTGTACGATCAGGGATATACCATCCCCGGGGCGCGACAGGTGTTCAAGAGTGAAGCGCAGGCACGCGAACTCGCAGCGGCAGAGAGCGCCGCTCCGGTGCCATTGCGAGCTCCTGATGCAGCGGCCACCCCTATAGCTTCGCGTACCAACGAGATTGATCAGGCCGACGATCTTCGCCGAAGATCATCCCTCAGGGCACTGCGGGATGAACTGGCTGCCTTGCTCGCGATTCTGGAACAGCCGGTTCGCTCCTCCGTTGTGGACGCTCGTTCTACGCCCGGACTGCAGGCAATGCGTCCGCGCCTGGTACTTGGACCCAGGCCTGCCCCGGTACCCATGGAGACCCTGCGCCTGGTGGTAGATCCGCGTCTGCAGGGTGATCTGTTTCAGGGCGAGTAGGCTAGCGTAGGTGGCTACACATCCCCCTGAAACCGCTTCCCCTCACCGTTTTCGTCTGAAACTCACACCGTCCAGAGGCCACACGGCAGGTTCGGCTGCTGCGCTGCTGATGATGAGCTCGCTGCTCTCGGGTGTTTTCGGCCTGATCCGCATCAAGTACATCAACTTCCTGTTTGGCGCGGATGCACGACAGGACGCATACCGCGCCGCGTTTCAATTGCCCGAGATGCTGGCCTACTTTCTGGCTGGTTCGGCAGCTTCCATCTCCTTGGTTACGCTGCTCAATCGCTATCGTGAACAGAATGACGATGCGCGTGAGGATGAAGCGCTCTCGGTCATCCTTTCGTCCATGTTTGTGGTCTTGCTGATGGGCGTTCTGATCGCGGAAATGATCGCCCCGCTGTATGTCTCCATCTTCATCAAGGGCTTCGTGCCCGGCTCGCCGCGCTACACCATGTGCATTGCGCTTACGCGCATTCTGCTGCCGGTGCAATTGTTCTTTTTCATTGGCAGCATGATGAGTGCGCGGCTGCAGGTAAGAAAAATCTTCATCTACCAGGCTTTCGTTCCGCTGATCTATAACGCCGGCATCATTCTGGGAGCGCTGTTTCTTAACCGCCTGCTGGGGATCTACTCGCTTGCCATCGGCGCGGTAGCCGGCGTGATCCTGGGCGCGGCGCTGCTGAATACGCTGGGTGCGTTGCGCACGGGGATGCGGTTCAGGTTCCACGTGGACTTCAAGCACCCTATCTTCCGCGAGTGGCTGGTGCTTTCGCTTCCGCTGCTCTTGGGCGTATCGCTCGTAAAGGCGGACGAGTGGATCCTCACCTACTTCGCGTCTACAGGCGTAGGTTCTCTAACGCTGATCAAGACCGCAAAGGATCTCTTCAATGCTCCCTTCAATGTCATCGGGCCGGCTGCGGGAGCGGCCTCGTTGCCTTTTTTCGCGTCGCTCTATCAGCAAGGCAGGGTGTTCGACTTTTCGGAATCGGTGGGACGCTCCGTGTCACGGCTGTTCGCGGTGGGTGTGCTGGTTTCCGCGTGGATGATCTCTTTAGCCCCGTGGTTGATGGATATCTTCCGCGGCGGTGCGTTCCGGCGCAGCGACGCACGCGAGACAGCAACGCTGTTCACGATCTTTGCGCTGACGCTCGCGTTCTGGGCTGTCCAGGGGATCTACGCCCGGGCGTTCTATGCGGCTTCCGATACAAAGACGCCGGCATTTACCGGGATAGCGGCGACGGTGCTCTCAATCCCTTTGTATTGGGTGCTCTTTCAAACGCATGGACTGCGGGGCCTTGCGATTGCTTCCAACCTCGCCATGATCGCGCAGACCACCGCCCTCGCCGTACTGCTTCATAGAAAGCGACTCGTTTCGCTGACCCATGTGGAGTACGCGGAGCTTGGACGAGCAACGCTTGCAGGCATCTCTGCCGCGGTGGCTGTCGGCTTTGTGGTGTACAGGATGCCAGTAGCGCGTAGCCACATCGCAGACCTTGGCGTGATCGCGATCGGTAGCTTTATCTGGGCGGCTGTCAGTTACACCTTGCTGCGGCTGACAGGTTCCAAACTGCCGGACCAGGTGCTTCGAAGACATCGGTCCACCGCCTAGGCGTTTGCGCGCTGGATGAAGCCAGAGCCTTAATCCAGGCCGTGTCTGTCTACTGGGGTTGGGCTGCGTTAGCTTTATCCTGCGCCTTCGCGGCCTTTTTCGCCTGCTTGGTGCTGACGGCCTTGCGCTCGGATTTATCAGCCTTGGCCTGCGCCTTATCGGCCTTTTCCTGCTGCTTGAGTTCGGCCTTGGTCTCCTTGCGATTCTGATCGTTCGTCTGACGGGCGAAGGCAGGCGAGGCGAGCAGGAGTCCAAGGCTTAACGCGGTTGCTGTGCGACGAATCTTCATCTTACCCTCACTGCATGCATGAGATGTGGGGAAGGCGAGGGTAGGTGGCCCGACGAAAGGAGAGCGAGTCAGGCATTCTTGGCGTCTTCGTACTCCTCATGCCACGCGGTCTGTATTGCTTCAAGAAGCGGTTCCGTGGACTTGTTCGGATCGCCGGTGAAGCCGGGCAGTTCGGTCACCCACTTGTGCAGATCCGTGAAGCGGACGGAGTAAGGGTCAAGATCAGGAAAGCGTTCCTGCAGTTGTATGCCAATTTCGAGCACGTCGGTCCAGGTAATTTCACGGGGCATGACTTTTCTCCGGGTTTAAAGGCTGTCCAGCGAGCCGGCAGCTTGCGGTTGACCGTGCTCGGGTTCGGCTGCTGCGAGTTCCATGCGGGCTGCCTTGCGGTTGCCCCCGTGCAGGATGGGCCGCTCAATGAGATGCCATGAAAGCTCTGCGAAAACGATGGCCGAAACCCCTGTGGCGAGGGCGGCGGCAACTTTACTTTGCAGGTGCGTGATGGCGTAGATATGAAAGCCCTGATGAACAAGGTAGAAGGTGTAACTGATGCGCGCAAGCCAGCGCATGGGAGCAACCGTAAGAACCCATGTGTAACGGCCGCTCAGAGCCCAGAGCAGCGTCCCGGACACAGCAACAAGAGAGATCTCGTAAAGAAGCACATTGGCCGGGATGCTGGTGCCATATGTAGAGAAGCCTGGAAGCACACGGCTGAGCAGGATCACTGTGGGAGGTGTAAGGGCTGCGGGTATCAGGCCGAGATGCCCGTATTTCTTGATCGAAGCGCTGTGTGCGCGCCACACAAAGGTGAGCAAGGCTCCCGCTGCCAGGCAGTCGCAGCGGAAGACCGTGCCGCGGTAGATGAACCAGTGATACTGGTCAAAGGCCTGGTGAGAGAGCCATGGGGTGAAGGCGGCGCGCAGAAGCGGTACAAGGATCAGCACGCCGATCAGGATGCGCGGAAGGCGCCGGACGCCGGCGTAGAAGACCACCACAGGCCAGACCAGGTAGAACTGCTCTTCCACGGCGAGTGACCACAGTGGCTCCAGCGAAATGAAGGGTACTTCGTGAAAATAGAAGCCCGTGTAGTTCATCAGGCCCAGGTAGAGGTACCAGTGCCGTAACCATGCAACGCCAAAGATCAGGCTCATGGTGAGGAGGAGCAGGAGGTAGGGCGGCAAGATGCGGCGAACGCGCCGCGCGTAGAAGCCGCCAATGTACGCCCGGAAGCTTGTCTTCGGTGCATCAAGCAGGATGCCGGTGATCAGGAAGCCGGAGAGGACGAAGAAGAGATCCACGCCAATCCACATCATGCGGAGCCCAAGCGTGTGGCCGATGAAGACTGCAATGATCGCGAGTGCTCTAAGCCCGTCGAGTTGCGGGATCCGCTTTGCTGGAACAGTCAGATCGGCTTCCTGAGATTCGGCCCGATTCCTGTCGTCAAGGAAGCGCGCGGCATGGCGTTTAGAATAAACCATGTGTCAGTGAAGCTAGAGAAGAAGGGTCCTCCGGCGGGGATTGTTCCCGCGCATCGGCGCATGACCGCGCACCGGCGCCTTTTGGCCGTGGAGCGTCGGCTGCGCGAGCTGAAGTCGATCGGCTCGGCGCTGGTGGATACGTCGCATCCGTACATGGCGCACATTGTGCCCATGCGGCGCTGCAATCTCGCCTGCACCTACTGCAACGAATTCGATGACGTGTCGAAGCCTGTCGCGATCGCCGAGATGCGGCGCAGGGTCGATGAGCTTGGCCGGATGGGAACCGCGGTGATTACGATCTCCGGAGGCGAGCCGCTGCTGCACCCTGAGCTCGACGACGTCATTCGGCGCATCCGGCACACAGGCGCGATCGCCGGCATGATTACCAACGGCTACCTGCTGATGCCGGACCGCATTGCGCGGCTGAATGCGGCCGGGCTGGATCATATGCAGATCTCGATCGACAACGTCATGCCGGACGAGGTCTCAAAGAAGTCCCTCAAGGTGCTGGATGCCAAGCTGCTCATGCTGGCTGACCATGCTGATTTCCACGTCAATATCAACTCGGTGGTTGGTGGTGGAATTCAGCATCCTGAAGATGCGCTCGTCATTTCGAAGCGCGCCCTGGAGCTTGGGTTTTCGTCGACTATCGGCATCATCCACGACGGCTCAGGACAGTTAAAGCCGCTGGGTGACCGCGAGCGCAAGGTTTGGGACGAGGTGCGCAGCCTGACCCGCCGCTCGTACTCCCGTTTCAACCACTTTCAGGAAGCTATCGCGAACGGCAAGACGAACGACTGGCGCTGCCGTGCCGGATCGCGTTACCTGTACATCTGTGAAAACGGGTTGGTGCACTACTGTTCCCAGCAACGCGGCTATCCCGGGGTGCCGATCGCCGAGTACAGCAGGGCGGATATTGAGCGCGAGTTCCTGACGGAAAAAGGCTGCGCGCCGCATTGCACGATCTCGTGCGTCCACCAGGTGAGCTATATCGACCACTGGCGTGCGCCGCAGCATCCGGAAGCGGCTCCGCTCGGGCAGAGCTCCCGGTCGGATTTGGTGCAGATTCAATAGGCTCTCCGCAGCTTGGACCCTTTGTTTCTCAGGCGTAATCTAAAGAATCGCCATGTCTGACGCCCTTGTACTTTCGCCTGAACCTGCCATGCCCGAGCCGGTGCATAGCTGTCCGAGTTGCAGCCACTGGCTGCCCGACGGAACGCTTGCCTGCCCCGATTGCCACACGCTGGCCTATGGCCGGCACCTCAGTGAACTCGCGCAGGGAGCACAGCAACTGGAACAGCAGGGTAAGTTGGTGGAGGCGCGGGACCGCTGGCGCTCAACGCTGGTCTGGCTGCCCGAGGGCACGGAGCAGTTCACCACGATCCAGCAGCATATCCAACAATTGGACGCGAAGCTGGAAGCCGAAGAAGCCAACAAGGCCAAGTGGACGAAACGCCTGGGACCCTTCGCGCCCTTGTTCTTGTTCCTGTTGAAGCTGAAGTCTGCGGTTTTTCTTCTGTTCAAGCTGAAATTCTTCCTGGGGCTGTTTGCGTTCTTCGGGCTGTATTGGGTGTTGGGCGGCTGGCGTTTTGCCCTGGGCTTCACGGTGTCCATCATGATCCATGAACTGGGCCACTACGTCGCAGTGAAGCGGCGCGGCTTGAAGGCTGAGTTGCCCATGTTCATCCCCGGCATGGGCGCGTATGTGCGCTGGTACTCGATGGGGGTTTCGCGCGAGGACCTGGCGATGATCTCGCTGGCCGGACCGCTCTATGGGCTGGGTGCGGCTGTGTTCTGCCTCGCCATTGCCTGGACCCGGCACAGTGTTCTCTTTTTGCTGCTGGCGAACATCGGGGCCTGGTACAACCTGTTCAATCTCACCCCGATCTTTGGGTTTGACGGCGCGCAGGCGACCTATGCTTTGTCGCGTATTCAGCGCGGAATGGTTGCGGCGATGGCGGCGCTGTTCTTTGCGCTGACGGTCGCGGACAGCAGCGCGCACCGTGGAGGCACGCAATGGGTGTTCCTTTTCGTGGCAGCAGGCATGGGCTGGCGTTGCTTCACGGGGGATGCACCCGAGCAGCCACACTCGCGGACACTTGTGTTGTTCCTGGCGTTGGTCTTGTTGTTGGGCTTCATGCTGTACCTGACTCCGATACCAACCGCCCCGTAGAGCAAAACGTAGCGGCGGGTTTCTGCCCGTGACTCGGTCAACTTCCTATACTGGAGCTTATGGCTCTTACGCTTACTCGCTCGGCGTTCCTGCAGGCCCGGGCTGAACGGTTCCTGCCCGGTGGTGTGGATTCCCCGGTTCGCGCCTTTCGCGCCGTTGGTGGGCATCCGCCCTTTGTGGCCAGCGCCGAGGGTGCGTACCTGACTGATGCGGACGGGAACCGCTATGTGGACCTCTTCGGCTCCTGGGGCCCGATGCTGCTCGGGCATGCGTTTCCGCCGGCAGTGGAGGCGATCCGCGAGGCTGCGGGACGGTCTTCTTCCTTTGGCGCGAGCACGGCGGCGGAGGCTGATCTGGCCGAGTTGGTGCAGCAGTGTTTTCCGTCCATCGAGAAGCTGCGCTTCGTCAGCTCGGGAACCGAGGCCTGCATGTCGGCCATCCGGCTGGCACGTGGATTCACGGGACGGTCCTTCGTCATCAAGTTTGAGGGCTGCTATCACGGGCATGCGGATGCGCTGCTGGTGAAGGCGGGGTCGGGCGTGGCGACGTTTGGCATTCCGGGGTCGGCAGGTGTGCCGGCCGAGACCGCCATGCACACGCTTGCACTGCCCTACAACGATCTGGGCGCGGTCGAGGCTGCCTTCGCGACGCATCCCGGGCAGATTGCGTGCATCATCCTGGAGCCCGTGGTGGGCAATGCGGGGACGGTGCTGCCTGCGCCCGGCTTTTTGCGGGGCTTGCGGGAACTTACGTGGAAGTATGGCGCTTTGCTGATTTTTGATGAGGTAATGACGGGGTTCAGGCTCTCGCCGGGGGGAGCGCAGGGCTTGTACCGGGAGGAGCTTGGTGGCGATGGATCCGCGGTGGCGTGGCCGGACTTGACGACCATGGGGAAGATCCTGGGCGGCGGGTTACCGGTGGGCGCGTTTGGCGGCCGGGCTGAGATCATGGAGCAGCTGGCGCCCATGGGACCGGTTTACCAGGCAGGAACGCTGAGCGGGAATCCGCTGGCGATGGCTGCAGGGATTGCGACCATCAGGCACCTGCTGGAGCATGCGGATGAGGTTTATCCGCGGCTGGAGAAGACCACGGCGGCGATGGCGGATGGGGTCTCTGCCCTTGCTGCGGAGATGGGCGTCCCGTTGCAGACGAATCGTGTGGGAAGCATGTTTACGTGGTTCTTTACCCGTCTTCCCGTGTGGGATTTTGAAGGGGCGAGCTCATCCGACACAGCGCGGTTTGCGCGGTTTCATCGGGGGTTGCTGGAGCGGGGTGTGTGGCTGCCGCCGAGTCAGTACGAGGCGGCGTTTGTGTCGGCTGCGCATGGCGAGCGTGAGGTGGAGATGGTACTTCAGGCTGCGCGGGAGTCACTTAGGGAGTGTGTCTGAGGACGTAGTGAATTTGGGGGATGGCGAGTCGTAGGTTGGGATGCATAGAACGTTGCGCATGCAGACGGAAGATTTTGTAGCGGTTGAAGGACCTGTGGAGCGCCGGGGTGACCGGCTGGTGTTGCGTGTGCCGCTGGATGCGGGTGGCGAGGGATTGCGGGTGGCGGCGAAGGCTATCTCGTATGAGGAGGAGGGCCGGTTGGTGGTGGTGCTGCCGGAGTGGCTGGCGCGACGTATGCAGCTGGGTGAGGGGTCCGAGGTGCACGTGGACAACCGGTTTGGGAAGTTGAATATAGCGCGGTTGGCGTAGGGGTGGTACCCCGGTCAGAGGACCCAAAGTCGTCAAAGGAGAGACTTTAGGTCCGGACCTGGATGGCTGAGCTTGGCGGGTGGGGTGAGCCCCTTACCGCGCTTTCAGCGTTGCCATGCAGTAGTTGCCGTGTTTCTTAATTGTAACGAAGTGACGTTGAATTGTGCGCAACCGCGCTTCGTTTCACAGAAGCTGGCCGACGAAGAGGGGTAGAGGGTAGTACTTCTGTTGTCTGGTCAACTCCGACCGGAGCGTTGAATACTGGGTCTGCCTTCCTGATGGTCAGCTTATTGTCCTGGGCCTGCCGGTTCGAAGTTTCGCGGTGACACGCGAAAACGCCCGGAGTAGGAGCTCCGGGCGAAATCGGTCAGGAAAGGTGGGTGATGCGGTTGCGATCAATCAGGATCCACCGCAAGGAGTGGTCCATTTGTATCCCCGGCGAGGTAATCATCGGGGTACTTACGGCACTCCTCGCGGGT
>CAZZWG010000003.1:53232-64741 GCA_964657685.1 Verrucomicrobia bacterium Tous-C9LFEB
TGGCCTTACTCATTCACCACTAACTCAAGCCAACCCCGGGACGGTAACGATGAGCTGACCTACCCGGGCTCTGTTGCATTTGATGATGAATGGTGGGGGTTCGTCAATAGGAAAGTGGTTGGATTGCGGCGGGGGGCTGCAACTTAATCGTCATCGTCTTTGCGTTGTGTGTGTTTTTGGAGCAGTTGAGTGGGGGGAGGCTGGGTACCCATGGCGTCCTGCCAGAGGATGAGGTTGAGTTTGTCGGCGGGCGCACGATCGGCGTGGCGGAAGTCCATTTTGGCGGACTCGCGGGCCCCGGGGGCGTGGGGTGAGTTGGCGGTGTAGATGAGTTTGTTGTCGCGGTTGGTGGTATCGGCGGTGTAGGGGGGTTGGTCGCCGGGACCGGCAAATTCAGGAGCCATGAGCGAGCTGAAGGCGTCGTTATTGTTCATGGGCGGGAGGCCGAGAAGCGTTTCCATGGTGCGGATGGCGGAGACGGTGGAGTAGAAGGTGGAGTCGATGAAGGGTTGATTGCCGATGGCTAAACCCGAACCTCCCGGAACCGCAGGTCTCTCCACTCCGCTTCGCTCCGGTCGAGATGACAGAGGGGAGGGTCCGTGGGGGGCGTATTTGCTGATGGCGAGGACGATGCTGCGGTGGGCGTCGACGTGGTCGGCGCCGTTCTGGGCGTCGTCTTCGAGGACGAAGATGGCGGTGTCGTCCCAGAACGGGGAATGGGAGATTTCCTCGACGACGCGGCCTACGGCGAGGTCGTTATCAGCTACGGAGGATTTGGGGGTAGGCCCGCCGGGGGTGGTGCCGGCGGTGTGGTCGTTGCCGAGGCGGAGATTGATGAAGTTGGGCATGGTGTCATGGCCGGCGGCGCGGTCACGCTTCCAGCCTTCGAGATGCTGAAAGAAGATCTGCGCCCGGATCTGGTCGGGGATGCGGAGGTTGAAGTCGGGGGCTTCGGGGGCGAAGTGGCCGACGAGTTCGGGCTTGGTAGGGACGTTGGTAGCGATCATGGGGATTGCCCAGGGCCAGAGGTTGGTGCCACCGCCCCAGTTGGCGGGGAGGGCGTCGCCCGAGGGAATCTCTTTGCGGTCGCAATGGGCAGCGAACGGGGTTTGCGGGCCTAGCTGGGAGGCAATGGCGGCCGAGGCCTGGCGCTGCTCGTTGCAGAAGGTGGTGGAGATGTACTCGCCGAAATGGAGAAGGGTGCGACCGTGGGCGGCGAGGTTGGTCCAGAGATAGCCGCTGGCCGGTTCGTTGACGTCGGGGATGCGCTGGAGGATGGGGTAGCCGTTCGCGACAAGGCCTTCGAAGTCGTAGGAGCGCTGCCCGTTGCGATAGTTCTGCTCCCAGCCTTTTTCGAGGTAATCGGTGCCGATGGCGGCGTTGGACCAGACGTGGCCGTCGCCGGAGACCTCGCCGGAGTCGAAGAAGTTGTCGAGGACGCCGAACTGGAGGGCGAGTTTGTGCTCGTTGGGGGTGATGTCGGCGCCGTACATGGTGAGCGAGGGATCACCGTTGCCAACAGGTTTACCGTCCTGCTTGAGGTCGCCGAGGATCTGATCGTAGGTTCGGTTTTCTTTGATGATGTAGATGACGTGGTGAATGCGGGCCATGCCGGCGGTGGGGTTCCTGGGGTCGGGAGTCGCAGCGATCGGGCCGGCTTCAGAGCCGTCGGCGAACTTGATGGTTTCCCGGCCGGCGCGGATACGGTTGTCGGCGACGACGGTCTGGGTCCAGGCGGCGAGGTTGGCGTCGATGGTGGTGGTGTCGAGGGTAGCGAGCGAGCCGTGAAGCAGGCTGGCGATGTAAGTGAAGTCGCGGTGGGGTGGATGGGCGCTGTTCTTCTGAGTGTCCGTGAGGGGTTGCGGGGTATTGTTGGGGCCGGTGCCGCGGCCCTTGGCGGTGGCGAGGAAGAGCTTGCCGGCTGAAGGTCCGCTGCCGACCGCCATGGCCATGGGCATCCACTCGGCGGGAAGGAAGCCAACGGGTTCGACGAAGCCTTTGCGCGCGGCAGAGGGAGTGAGTTTGTGGGTGTCGAGGACGGCGACGGCGTCGGTTATGGCTTCGGCGGCGTAGAGGCGGGCTCCATCAGGAGAGAGGGCGAGGGCTTCAGGTTCGGCGCCGAAGTAGGTCTGGCCGGGTAGGCGGACGTCGAAGAAGCCTTTGGTCTTGAAACGGTTTTGACCGATATCGATCGCGGCAACGGCGTCGCGGTTGGAAAGAGCGACATAAAGCGTTTTTTCGTCGGGGCTGAGGGCAAAGGCGCAGGGGTGCGTGCCCGGTTTGATGGGGGAATCAGGTTTCAGGAGCGGGAGTTTACGGACAACGGTGTTGGTTTCGAGGTTCAGTTCCGCAATTTCGCTGGCGTTCCAAAGCGCAACGAAGGCGCGGCGGCCATCGCGTGTGACGGCGAGGGCGATGGGATAGGTGGAGGGGACGGCGGCGGTCTCGGCGAGATCGAAGCGGTGAAGGATGCTGCCGCTGGTGAGGTCCATCAGGAGGACATCGTCGGAGAGGTTGTCGGCGATGAGAAGGCGTTCGGGGCCAGCCCCGGGGAGCACGGCGAGGTCGGCAGGATAAGGGACGCCTGTGGAGCTCGGGTCGCCGAGGGGCAGGTTGGTCTGGTGGGCGGGAGCGAGCGTTTGGGGAGGGATGGCGAGGATGCGCTCACGGGTGAGCTTGCCGTCAGCGAAGGCGTAGACGAGGATGCCGGAGCCGGTATTGCCTTTGGCCTCGTCCGCGACGGGGTTGGTGAGAGAGGCGATGGAGGCGTAAAGGTGGTGGCCGTCATGGCTGAAGGCGAGGCCGCTGTAGAGGGTTTGTTTGGCGTCGCGACCGGTGCCGGTCTTGCTCTCGGGAAAGTCGGTAAGCGTGCCGGAGGATGTGTCGAGGACCGCGAGCGATTGCATGTAGCCGGACTCGAAGGTAGCGTAGCCGGCGTTGACGGTCACGACGTAGCGGCCATCGGGGCTGAGGGCCATCGACATGGGCAGGCTGTTGAGGCGCTGGGGGTTGCCGGGCGCAGGGGAGAGGCGCTTGCTGGTGGGGAGGTCGATGGAGCCGGCGGCGGGAATGCCCTGCGCAGGAAGGATCGCGGCGGCTGAGGCGAGAAGGAGGCCTGCCGCAAAGCGCGGATAGAGGTTCATGGGGAAAAAGGTAGCAGACGACCGCGAACAGGCGATGAGAATGCTGCATTGCCGGGAGATGTGCTCGATCTGTCCAAGGCTGAAATGTGATCAGGATCCGGCAGCTGCGGCCGTGTTGTGGGCGGTGACGGCGGCAGGGCGAAGGCGGCGGCCGATCTGTTGAGCGAAGAAATCGACCAGGAGGGCGAGCAGGCCGCCAATGGCCGTGTTCAACAGCCGGAGGTCCGCGGCGGTGCGCTCGGAGAAGCCGCCAAAGGCGAAGAGGAAGACGGTATAGAGCGTGAGAAAGGTGGAGAAGAGGGCGTAGTTGACGGCCTGCAGAGCGAAGCATACGAAAGCCGTGGCAACGATCAGGACGAAGTACATCCAGTGAGAGAAGGGGGCGTGCAGGATTGCGATGAAGGCGCAGATGGCGGCGCCGACCAGGGTGCCGGCGGTGCGCGCGATGCCGCGGCTCAGCGTGTTGGCCCACTTGGGCCTGAGCACGAGGAGGGCCGTCATGGGCGCCCAGTAGCCGTTGCGCCAGTGCAGGGTGCGGTAGAGGGCGGTGCTGAGGCCGAGGGTGATGACGAGCTTGAGGACATATCCGCTCGTCTCGGCATTCCAGTGCAGCTCGCGCTTTAGGCACAACCAGAGCTGGCCGGTGCGGGTGCGCAGCTGGCGAAGGATGGGAACGGGTGGGAGATTTGCGTTGCCGGTCTGGCGGTGCAGCAGGCGGAAGGCGCTGAAGAACAACATCTGGAGCGCGCCGCCGACGATCACCATCGATGTGCGGCCGAGGGCGTAGTGGAGTCCGCGGGGGAAGTAACTGGAGATGACGACGTACACGGCGCATTGCTGGCCGATCCAGCTGGCCGTCGGGTCCAGGCCGGTGAGCACGCCGTAGTTGAGGGCGGCAAGGACACAAAGGACGAGAACGAGCGGCGTCCATTGCGCGCCCAGGCTGCCGGCAAGCGTGGCCGAGGCGATGCCCAGGGTGAGCAGGCCCATGCTGAGCAGTGTGGAGCTGAGCGCTTCATGAAAGACGGCAAAGCCGACGGTGAAGGCGGCGCCGGCGGCAATCGAGCCCGCGCCGGGATGTCCGGTCAGTTCGCCCAGGAAAAGGGCGACTGCCACGGCCAGGGACGCCTCAATGGCGGGGTAGGGCGTGCTCTTGTTCCAGGGAAAGAGGGCCGTATCTTCAGAGATCTCGCGGAGACGGAGCATGGTCCTACGATGCCGCGATCAACCGCGAACGGAAGAGTATTTCCACGTGCAGGAACGCAGGGGTTCAGGCTTGCGCGGCGTCTGCGGCCAGAAAATCCATGACCTGGGATGCCTGTTCTTTGCCGAAAACAGCGGCAGGAGTTTCCTGGATGACTTCTGCGGTGGAGGCCGACATGGTCATCCCCGTGGTCGCTTCGGCTTCGGCGACGGCTTGCTGAACGGCGAAGCCGGGTGAATCCAGGCTGGCAGCTTTGACCACGGCGGCCGGAACGCGTTTGAGCTGGAAGCAGGAGCGGCAGAAGACGGGGCGGCCCTGGGTTGGCTTGAAGGGAACGGTCGTTTCTATGCCGCAGGCGGAACATTCCGTGCGGGTTTCGGTGCGCGAAAGAGGCAGGGCGGCGGCAGCGGCGGCGACGGCACCTTCGGTTGAGCGACCGAGACCGGCGCGCTTGGCCTTGCACAGTTTGCAGCGTTTAGGGTCATTTTTGAACTGGCGATCAAAAAAGAAGAGCTGTTCGCCAGCCGTGAAGATGAAGTCGTTTCCACAATCGGAACACTTCAAAGCGCGATCTAGGAATTCCATAGCACCCTCTCCCGTCGTGGGGACAAGGCGTGAGCCGCAGACATGTCTCTTGATGTGTCTGTGCATCAGGCCTGTTATCAGTCAAATACCAAGGGCCCGAATCGAGTGTGATGCAGCTTACATACGGGAAAAGAATGAGGAAGAGGAGGCTGTGAAGCCCCCTCTTTCTGCAGACTTCCGTGTATCTGCGAGGGAGCTTAGTCCTGCTCCTTGCGAACCTTTTTGCGATTGCGTTTGCGTGCAAGGGCTTCCTTGACGCGGCGTTTCTCGCCTGGCTTCAGATAGAAGGAATGGCGCTTGACCTCTTTGATGATGTCTTCGGTCTGCACTTTGCGCTTGAAGCGGCGCAGAGCGTTTTCAAGCGGTTCCCCTTCTTGAACTCGAACTTCTGCCAAAAGAAATACACCTCCAAACCTGCCCGCGTGGCCTGCCTTAAGGATAGCGCTGTTATGCCAGTTGTAAACACAAATTGTTCAGTAAATGGTTTGCGCAACGGTGTTACGCCTATCGGCGACAAAGTCATCCAAAGTTGTAGGAGAAAGCTATGTTGCGAGCGTTTGCAGGAAAGTCGCCCTTGATTGCGGCGACGGCGTATGTGGATGTTGCCGCGCAGGTGCTGGGGGATGTGAGCGTTGGCGACCGGAGCAGCGTGTGGATGGGGGCGGTGCTGCGTGGTGATGTGCATTCGATCAGGATTGGCGCGCGGTCGAATGTGCAGGACAACGCGGTGCTCCACGGGCAGCGCGGCTTGTGGCCGGTTGCCGTGGGCGACGGATGCACGATTGGGCACGGCGCCATTGTCCATGGGTGCGTGCTGGAGGATGACGTGCTGGTGGGGATGGGGGCGGTGATTCTGAATGGAGCCCGGGTGGGGGCGGGGTCGATCATTGCGGCGGGGGCGGTGGTGACGGAGGGTGCACAGATTCCGGCAGGGTCGCTGGTGGCCGGGGTTCCGGGCAGGGTGCGGCGGGCACTGGAGGGCAAGGACCTGGAGATGATTCGGGGCTATGCGCAAAACTACGTGGAATACACCGCGGTCTACCTGGCGGAAGCGGCGGGGCGTGCGTAGGTCCCGAACGATTGTGGGATGCGGTATGGACGGGAAGTAACCTCCCGCGGGTACGTCGGTGCCTCGGATTTCTGGTATACACAGCTTCACGATGCCTCGCACGATTTTTGTTGGACTGGCCTGCGCCGCAGTGCTCGGGATGGGCGCGGTTGCGCAGGCACCGGCGCGCGGGCGCACGGCGGCGGTGCCTGCCAAGCCGCTCCTGACTGCAAAGATCCAGGGCGGGAAGGATCCATTTGCGGGCGAACCGCTGGTGGTGGAGCGCCTGGATACGGTGTACCGCTACAACGCGGACGGGACGGGGACCAAGGTGGACACGCGCGTGCTGCGCGTCGGGAACGAAGCCGGGCGGCGGGCCGCGCTGGTGACGAGCCTGGTCTACCCGACGATGTCCCGGCGTGTGGAGGTGGTGTACCTGCGGGTGCGCAAGCCGAATGGGACGGTGGTGGAAACGCCGCCGTCGGATGCGGGGGACGGGCCGGCGCCGGTGGCGGCGATCGCGCCGGCGTATGGCGATGTGCATGTGTTGCAGATCGGGGCGCGGGGGCTGACGGTGGGAGACAGGGTGGAGTCCGAGGTGCGGACGACGATCACGAAGGCGGAGGCGGAGGGGCAGTTCTGGGGTTCGGAGCATGTGCGGTTGGGGGATGCGGTGGTTTTGGAGCGGGCGGTAGAGTTGCGGGTGCCAAAGGGGCGGAATGTGCTGGTGAGCAGTCCGCACTTGCCTTCTGCGATGACGGAGGAGGGGGGAGAGAAGGTTTTCCGGTGGAAGGGATCGCAACTGAAGCCAAGCGCGAAGAGTGGGGCGGCACGGGTGGGGGATGCCGGCGGGGATGGGGATGATGCCGAGGAGGACGAGGCGGGCGGCGACCCCGAACGGACGGCCCCGATTGCGTGGACGACGTTCAGCAACTGGGCGGAGGTAGGGGCCTGGTACCGGGGGGTGGCCGGGGAGAGCGCGGCGGCAACGCCGTCGTTGAAGGCGAGGGCGGACCATGTGGTGTACGGGCTGAAGACGCCGGAGGCGCGGATCCAGGCGCTGTACGGGTATGTTTCGAGCGAGGTTCGATCGATCGACGTGCCGTGGGGTCCGGGACAATATGCGCCTCATGCCGCAGGCGAGGTGCTGTCGAGTCTGTATGGCAACTCGAACGACAAAAGCACGGTGCTGGTGGCGCTGCTGCGGGCGGAGGGGATCGCGGCGTCGACGGCGTTGGTAGGAGCGGGCACTGAGGTGGATGAGAAGGTGCCGTCGCCGGGGTGGTTTGACCATGTGGTCACGGTGGTCAACGGCGGGACCGACGGGGAGTTCTGGCTGGATACGTCGGCGGAGGAGGCGCCCTTCCGCATGCTGCGGGTGGCGTTGCGGGACCGGCCGGCGTTGGTGATACCGCCGGAGGGGCAATCTGTCGTGAAACGAACGCCCGCGGATCTGCCGTTTGCGGCCTACAACCGGTTCGAGGCGAAGGGGACACTTTCGCCGAGTGGAACGCTGCAGGCGCATGCTGACGTTACGTTGCGCGGCGATGAGGAGCTGCGCTACCGGACGGGATTCCGGTCGGTGGGGCCGACGCGTTGGGACCAGGTTTCGGCGTTTTTCGTGCGCACCAATGGCATGGCGGGTGATGCGAGCAACACGTCTGCCGAGCGGGTGGACGATGCCGGACAGGCGTTGCATTTTGGGTTTGATCTGGCGCAGTCGACCTTTGGGGACTGGCCCAATTTCCGCATCACCCCGCTGGAACCGGGACTGAATCTGCCGCTGACCGACCGCAAGTCGGCTCCGGGAGAGGATGTGGAACTGGGGGGAAAGCGGACGGACACGGTGGTGTCGCGGATTGCGCTGCCGCCGGAGTACGGGGCGGATTTGCCGGCCGCCCAGCATCTGCACAGCGATTTCGCGACGCTCGACAGGACCTACAAGCTGGAGAAATCGGCGGGCGGGCAGGTCCTGGTGACGGAACGCTCGCTGACGATCACGGCTGCGAAGGTGCCGGTAGCGCAATGGCCGGCGTACCGGAAGTTTCTGGACGAGATTGGCGACCACGAACCGTGGGTGCAGCTGACAAGCGCGGCGCGGCCGGGGCCCGCGGCCCATGCGCCCCCGGTGGCCGGGTTGGACAATCCGGCGGCGGCGCAGATGGTGGCCAAGGCAGACGCGGCCATTGAAAAGAAGAGGTATGACCAGGCGACCGTGAGCCTGGACGCTGCGAAGAAGGTGAATGACCGGCAGGCACTGCTGTGGAGCAGTTACGGTGTGATTGCGCAGCGCGGCGGCAGGCTGGATGAGGCGGTGGAGGACTTCCGGCGGGAGTTGACGGTGCACCCGGGGGAGGCGTTTGTGAGCCAGCTGCTGGCGGTAGCGCTGGCAACGCAGGGCAAGAACGAAGAGGCAACGGGAGTGCTCCGGGCGGCATTGGTGCTGAACCCCGGGGATGTGCGGACGGCGGAGCTGCTGGCTCGCATGCTCCCCAGGACGGACAAGGCCGGGGCGGAGAAGGTGTTGCGCGATGCGCTCGCGGCCTCGCCCGAGGATCCCCGGTTGAAGTTGCGGCTGGGCACGCTGCTGGTGGAAGAGGGTAAGCGGGAGGAGGGCGGCGCCCTGTTGCTGGCGGTGGCGACGGGGAGCCAAAATGCCGAGCAATTGAATGACGCGGCCTACGCCCTGGCAGACGCTTCGCTGGATTTACGAGTAGCCGAAGCCGCGGGACGGCGTGCGGTCCAGCTGTTGAACGCGGAAACTGCGCGGCCGGAGGGCGGGGTCGCCAGCCGGGCGGCACTGGAGCGAACGGCGCAGCTGGTGTCGGCGTGGGACACGTACGGCTGGGTGTTGTATCGGGAGGCGAACTACTCGGAGGCGGAGCCCTGGCTGCGGGCTGCGTGGGAGGACAGCTATGGCGCGAGCGCCGGCTCGCACCTGGGAGCGCTCCTGGGGAAACAGGGCCGGACGGCAGATGCGGCGCGGGTCCTGCGCCTGGCTGCGCAGGGTGAACGCGAAGACCAGGGCATCGAGTCGCCGACCGGGGAGAATCACGAGGCGCCGGCGGAGAAGAGCAGGCCCTCCGCCAGAGGCCAGGCACTGGCGGGCGAGCATACGGTCTTTGTGCCGGGAACAGCGGGAATGCCTGGCGGTCAGGCTCTTTTCGAGTTCGAGTACGCCCTGAACACCGCGCCGCAGGTACGCTTCGTTCGTGGCGACAATGCCCTGGCGGGCGTGGCAGAAACTCTGCGCAAGGTGGACACGCGGACGGTGCTGCCCGCAGGCAGCCCGGCCCACCTGCTGCGGCGGGGCGAACTGCACTGCCTGGGCGGAGCGAACTGCATGCTGGAGGTGTTTTCCACGCGGAGGGCGCTCGAGGAGTAAACCGCGGGAAGGGGAGGGAAGCTACTGAGGCTGCTGGGCCTTCTCTGCGCTGTTCGTCGCTTTATCCTGCGCTTTCAGGGCCTTGGAGTTGTCCTTCGCCGCCTTGGCGTTGTCCCTGGCTGCCTTTTCCTGCGTCTTCTGCTGCTTGCGCTGGGCCTTGAGCTCGCTCTTCGTGGTGACGGGCGCGCCTGCGGTCTGGGTCGTGGTGGTGGTGGTTGTGGCCCCATTGGTTTGAGCGCTGGTTTGCGAGGTGACCGGGACGACTCCGGGCTGCGTCTGCGCGGTGAGAGTCAAGGGCAAGGTCAACAGGGCAGCGAGGGCGAGGCGGATGGGACGCATGGTGGGATCTCCTGGGGTTTGCCCGATGGAAAGGGGCATAAAAGTTGCACCCCATGCGATGCACGGGGGTGATGGAGTGATGCTTTTCGGTATTTCCGCACGGGGGTTTGGACGGAGCCGCGCTTAGTCGTGGCGGAGGAGGTGGTTTGCGAAAAGAAGAAGTGTGCCGAGCTCGGCAAGGAGCAGCAGTTCGGCGTCGAAGGAGAGGCTTGAGAGGGAGGGGGTCGCGTGGGGCGCCAGGGCAAACATAGCCACGGTGAGCAAAGCGATGGAGAGGAGGGCGAGGCGAGGACCCCAACCGGAGAGCAGGGGCGTTTGCGCGAGGGGCTGCGCCGCGGCGCGGCGGGCCACAGTCGCGGCGAAGGTTGCGGGGATCGAGGGGGAGGGCGCCTGGGAGAGCGCATGTGCAATCAGGGCTTCGAGCGCCGGTGTCCCGGGCTCCGGGGAGATGACCTTTACGGGGGGGAGGTTGGAGCTCATGATGCGGTCCTTGCTGCTGTGATGACTGGGTTGCGCGATGTGTTGGATGACGTCCCCCCCGGTGTCTTTGGAAGTTCCGGGGAGTGCGAGGGCGGAGGAGCGGGGGCGGCGAGCCTTCCCTGGAGAAGGGCGGCGAGGCGCTTGCGGCCGCGGTGGAGGTGGGTGCGAACGGTGTTGACGGGGAGGCTGAGGGCGGCAGCGATGCCCTCGTAACTGAGCTCTTCCTGGTGAAAGAGCACAAGGACGGCGCGTTCTGCGGGTGGCAGGCTGAGGAGGGCGGCATCGACGGCGGCGGCAGTTTCGGCTTCGCTGAGGTGCTGTTCGGGGGTACGGGTGTGCTGGCCTTCGAAGTCGCCCGCAGGTTGGTTTTCGAGCCAGGGGGAGGGAGCGTCGGTGTCGTCGGACGCGGGGGTGGGGGCGATGTGGTCGCGGTCGCGGCGGCGGCGTTTCCACTCGTCCTGGCTGACGTTGACGGTGATGCGGTAGAGGTAGGTGGAGAGCTGGGCGTCGCCGCGGAAGTCGGGGAGGGCGCGGAAGAGGCGAAGGAAGACCTCCTGGGCGAGGTCTTCGAGGTGCGGACCGGGGCCGGTGAGGCGATGAAGGGTGCGGAAGACGAGGGTCTGCTGCTCGCGGACGAGGGATTCGAAGCCTTCCGGAGATGCGTAGTCCTGCCGCATACCTGAGGGGTGGTATGACCGTGACGATAGCGGAAAGTTTCAGGGTGCGGGTTGAAACTTTCGCGGGTGAGTGAGGTCTTACCGCGCACATGAGACCCGGAGCCGGCAGGAATCGGCGGGGTTGGAGGTTGGTATGGTGTTCGATCTTTTGGCAATGGCGTTGCTGGATGGAGAGATAGCGGAGGTATTCCGGAGCCCGTTCGTCGTTCCGGTAGCGGGGTGCTTGATGATCGCGTGCATTGTGGTTTCCAGTGCATGGGCGCGCGTGCGGTCGCAGGAGATGAAGTCGCATGAGCGCCTGGCGCGAATTGCGCAGGGCTTGCCGGTCGATCCCAACTGGGATGAGGTGACGATTCAAGCAGCGACGGGACAGGCTGCGGGTCAGGTGACACCGGCGGTGCGCAAGCCCGGTGGGCAACCGAATGACGGCTCGGGCGCGCGGCGGGCGGGCGTGGTGCTGACTTCCATCGGTTTGGGACTGTTTGTATTTTTTGCGCTGCTGGCGGTCACGTTGCGCGAGCGCGATGTGTTTGCCGGGGCGGCTGCCGGGGTTTTGCCGCTGGCGATCGGGATCGGATTCCTGGTGGATGCAAAGAACAAGAAGGAGGAGTACGAGCGGCGGTTTGCGGCCGGTTGGTACGGTGCGCC
>CAZZWG010000004.1:0-2528 GCA_964657685.1 Verrucomicrobia bacterium Tous-C9LFEB
GGGTGTTGACGAAGAAGCCGTGTTCGAGGTCGTCGATGCCGAGCGCGATGGCTTCGGGGTAGGTGACGGAGCAGAGATGGCCGGTGAGTTTGAGGCCGCGTTTGTGGGCTTCCTGAATGGCGGCGCCCAGCTCGTCGCGGGTGATGTTCATGTAGGCCTTGAAGCTGGTGGCGCCCTGGTCGGCCCAGAAGTCTACGGTGCGGCGGGCGTCGTCGGCGTCTTTGAGCTGGTGCATCTGGATGAACGGCGAGTGGGGGCCTTCGAGGTAGGGGGCGGTGACGTCGACGTGGGGGCCTACGAGTTCGCCGGCGTCGATTTGTTGCTTGAGGTTGAGGTCGGTGTAGGGCTCTACGGAGCCGGTGGTGCGGAGGGTGGTGACGCCGGCGCCGAGGTAGAGGTGGGGCGAGGTGAAGGTCATCTGGGGGACGACGAGGGGTGCTTCGGAGTGGCCTTGCGCGTCGAGGTCGGGGCGGGCGATGTAGTACATGTGGTCGTGCATGCCGACGAGGCCGGGGAAGACGGTGTGGCCGGTGAGGTCGAGGTGGAGAACGGGTAGACCGTCCCCCGCGGCGATGTGCACGCCGGGACCAGTCAAGCTCTCGATGCGGCCGTTGCTGATCAGAAGGGATGCGTCCTCTACGGGCGGCTTCCCGGTTCCGTCGATGATGCGCACGTGGTCGAGGATGATGGTGTTCTTGCGCGAGTCGTACTTGATGTATTGGGCGACGGCGGCCGGAGTTTCGCGGGGTGGATTGGGGATGGTTTGGGGTGCGGGCTTCCCCTGGGCGGACAGCGCCGGGGTGAGGCAGATGAGAAGCAGAAGCGGGCTCAACGGAGGACGCACGAGGGAACTCCCAAAGGTGGATGGGCTGAGGATATCCCATGTGCCGGGTCGATCGGGTCCGCGAACAAGGCCTTGCAGGTGGCGTGAGGATGTGTGCAGGTGGCAGTTCAGGCGGTGGCGAAACGGCGTGCGAAGTCCCCCTCCTGACGTAGAAGACGGCGATCGCGGAGGTGGAAGAGAGCCTGGAGGAAGCCGGCGAGCGCGAGCGTGAAGAGGCCCGGCACAAGCCACACCAGCCAGGCGTCAGTGGAAGCATAGCTATCCTGCCAGCGCCAGTCAGAGCAGGCGATGAGATGGGTTGCGAGGCCCGGTGTGCGTGCCCGGAGGGTGGAGAGAGCATCCGGGGGAAGGTTCAGTTTCGCGAGGGGAATGGTGCTGCCGGAGAAGACGATATTTCGTGTCCCTCCTGTCAGCTGCTCGTTGCGGAGGAGGATGAGACGCTTGCCGTCGGGGGCCTGGTACCAACCGAGCGAGGCGTCGTAGGGGAGGGGATCCATGCCGGCGGGTGGATGAGCCTGGCCCACAGGAACGAAGCCTCCGATGGGCACGGTGCCGGTGAGGTGGACGGAGTCTTCGCGCTGCGGATCCGCGACCCATCTGGCAGCGGTCATGTCATGCGTGATGTGGCTTCGCGGCGGACCGAGGAGCCAGACGGTGGCGGCGATGGCCAGCAAAAGGAGACCGAGAGCGGCGAAGACCCATACCAGGACCTTCATGACGGGATTTAAGCGCACAGAGAAGTAATCGGAGGTGGGCAGCTTCCCTTCGACTTCTGCGACGATGCGCGGAAGATCTTCGGTGCGGATCGCCTTCTTCTGCCACAGGCGGGCAATAGAGATGGGCAGCGTGTGGTAGCGGCCGTCGATGCTTGAACGAAGGCCGAGTACCTCAGTGGGTTTGAGCGCGAGTCCGGAGGCGGTGGTTTGCGACGCCTGTGCGGGCTGCTTCGCGTAGATTGCAGCGTAACGCTCGTTGACCATGCGATAGACGCCGAGGGTCATGAGCGAGGGGCGCTTGCCATTCCAGGGATCGGGCGCGGAAAAGCTGGTGACCGTGGCTTGCGGCACAGGCACGTACGTGAAGGAGAAGGTTCCCCTCATCGTGATTTGATCCACATGAGGATGCCACCGAGAAGGGCCGCCAACCCCCAATATTCCATGTTGAGGCGATAGAGGCTATGCCCAGGTTTGGCCATGTAGGTCCGGCCGGTTTCTGCCTGGATTGCTTTACGGGCTGGACGACGGTTGAGGAAAACGCCCCAGCCTACGAGGATGACGCCGGCGACGAGAAGCCCGGCGATGAAGGGAGGACCGTAGAGTTGAGGCCTTGTCGCCTGAGCCCACGACATGCCCTGCCGCATACGCAGGAGACCGGGAAGCAGATAGAGGCTACCCCACAGTACAACCAGGGTCCACCATCCTTTTCCTCGCCAGAAGATCATGAGGTTTTCTCGATTCCGGCCGATGTCAGCAGCCAGGTTGATCGATGCGCCGCAGGTCGCCGCGGGCTGCCAGGGCAGGCGAGGAATGATTGTTTTCTCCAAGATGAAGGCGGGTGTTGCGGCGGGGCTGCGGCATGCAAGAGAGGCTCAGAAGCGCAGGGATCCTTCCGATTCGTTGAAGTTGACCAGGGTGAAGGATTGGGTGGGGCTTCCTCGATCCGGAACGAGGGTGAAGCTGCCGCG
>CAZZWG010000004.1:2628-22422 GCA_964657685.1 Verrucomicrobia bacterium Tous-C9LFEB
AGGATCAGCGAACTGGCGGCGAAGAGGAAGGCGAAAACAGAGACGATCCAAAGACCCTCGCCGGCGCTGCTGAGGTTGGCATCGAGAACGATTGGCGGCGAGGCAAGCTGAAGGCCGGCGTGCAGGAAGCCTGAACGCACCAGGCCCGGCAAAGCGTGGTGAAAGACGGCGAGGGGGCCGAAGTGCGCAAGATCAGCAGAGGTGGCTCCGCGGCTTGCGTTGTCACCCTGCTCCACGTGTCCGAGGGCTTCCCGCAGGATGTACTGTACCGGCTCACCGGGACGCCAGCCGGGTGAGGTAAGGGGCGTGTAGAGCGTTTGGGTGGTCGACCCGTTGTTGGTCTCCTCGATGGTGATGCCATACCTTCGCTGGAGACGGCCGGAGACGATGACCCGGCCGGCACGGAGAGGGGTTGTGTCGTTTTGGCCCAGGTTGAGTTGCGCCACCGTTTGCGCACTGCTGGTTTCCGTATGCGCCAGCCACCCCGCGCTGATGCCGATGGCAAGCCCGAGCACGACGATGGCGACCATGGTGTTGCGGATCAGCCTTTGCGCGGCTTTGGGGTCCGCAGGCTTCACGAGGGAGGCTGGTGTCCGCCGCTTCCAAACTTCCGGAGCGATGAAGCGGACAGGAAGGCAGAGACCGATAAGCAGAACGAGGAAGGTCAGGGTCGGGTCAAAGGAGTTGAAGATCCTGAGCTGAAGTTCGGCCAGCGCCTCGTACAAGCCAGTGTAGGTGGCGGCGGCGTAGATGACATAGAAAGCGGCTAGTCCTATCCACGCGACGGCAAGGACAGACCTCCACTCGGGTCGAGTTGGCCGTTCCATCAGCGGAGCCTCCGGCTACCGGAAGAGCAGGGGTGCGACGGTGAGGAGGTTGTCGCGCCAGACGAGCCAGGTGTGCTGGCCGGGGGTTTCGACGGCGGTTACGGGGAGCTTGCGGGATTTAGCCCAGGTGACGAAGTCTCTGTTGGGCTTGAGGAGGCCGTCTTCGGTGCCGCAGGCGATCCAGACCAGCTTGTAGTTGGAGAGCTTTTGCTGATTGCCCCCGGCGAAGGAGGGGAAGTGCTCGTCGAAGTGCTCTCCGTGCACAGCGGCGCTCATGCCAATGACGTATTTGAAGACTTCGGGGTGGTTCAGGCCGATGGTGATGGACTCGAGGCCGCCCATGCTGAGGCCTGCGATGGCGTGCTGGTTGGGGTCGGTGGAGATGGCGAAGTCGCGCTGTACGGCGGGAAGGATCTCGCCGATGAGCATGTCGGAATAGATGTTGGTGTTGTTGTCGACCTGCTTGGGGTCCTGCCAAACGGTGAAGCCGTTTTTGACGAAGCTGTATTCGCCGTAGCCCATGGGCATGACGACGATCATGGGGACGATTTTGCCCTGGGAGAGAAGGGTATCGAGGATGAGGTTGGCCTGGCCTACGTCGGTCCAGCCGACCTCGCTATCGCTCCAGCCGTGGAGGAGCGCGAGCATGGGATAGCCGCCGGGCTTTTTGGGATCGTAGCCGGGCGGGGTGTAGACGATGTAGGGCTCCTGGCCGTTGGGCAGGCCTTCGGCGGTGTGGGTGGTGAGGACGTAGCGGGCGACGGCGCCATGGGGTATGGCCTGCACCTCCCAGGGCTGGGGCACGGAGCCGGGGACGAGGATGTCGTTGTAGAGGCCGACGATGTTGGGGCGGATGACGGGGTTGAGCGGATCGCGTTGCTGGATGCCGTCGACAGTGAAGCTGTAGCCGTAGTGCTCGGGCTTGAGGGGCGAGGAGGTGACGGTCCAGAGGCCGTTATCGCCCTTGGTCATGGGGAGCGGCTTGGGGGCGGCGTCGGTGTCGACGGAGACCGCCTGCGCGCCGGCGTTGGCGTAGCGGAAGGTGATGGTGCCGTCGGGGTTGGCGGTGGTGGTGGGCGGCTTGGGTGGCGCGGGCTGTTGGGCCGCGGCTGCGAGGGAAAGGAGGGCAGCCAGAAGAGCAGAGAGGTGTCGCATGTCGGGGTTAGTGTACGACGGGGCCTTTTCGGTTGGCCGGGGCTATGCTATCGAAAACACCCGTGGGGTCAAGCTGATGTTGGATGTGCACGCGCCGGAGCACTCGATTGGTGGTGTTCGTGATTTCTTTCTGCACCTGTTTACGATCACGTGCGGGTTGTTGATTGCCTTGGGGCTGGAGAATGCGGCGGAGGCGTTGCATCACCGGCATGAGCGGCGGGAGGCCGAGGAGATCATTCGCAGGGAACTTGAGGAGAATCGGAAGGACCTGCAGAAAGGGGCGACGGTCCTGGCGCAGGAGCGGGCTTCGTTGCTGGCGACCTTGGCCTTTGTGGAGGCCCGGAGTGAGGCAAAGCCGCTTTCTCCGTCGAAGGAGATGGGTTTCGCATTTCAAGAGGTCGAGATTCAGGATGTGGCCTGGCGAACGGCCTCGAGTACGGGCGTGCTCTCCTTTATGCCGTATGAGGAGGTCGAGCAGTTTGCGGAGGCTTATCGTGAGCAGGAGTTATTGCAGACGACGGAACAACGGGCCCTGGACGATTTTTTGCAGTTAAGTTCGTTTCGTTCTGCATGGGAGAATCCCGCTGCGATGAGCCAGGAGCGCGCGAAGGAAGCCATGCCGTACGTTCGTCGCGCCCTGGGGGATTTGACGGGGATCTTCGCTATCGGGCAAGGCACGCTGGAGGCCTATAAGGAAGCGCTGAAGTAGACCTCAGCCGGTGTTGCGAAGGCCTGCGCTGATGCCGTTGATGGTGGCGGTGATGGCCCGGTCGAGCGCTTCAGGATCGGGGTCGGTGGCTTCGCGTTTGCGGCGGAGGAGTTCGAGCTGCAGGAGGCTCATGGGGTCGACGTAGGGGTTGCGGAGGCGGATGGAGTTGGCGAGGACGGTATTGCGTTCGAGGAGTTCGGTTTGGCCGGTGATGCGGAGGATCATGCGAGAGGTGCGGTCAAATTCTTCGCGGAGCATCGTGAAGACGCGGCTACGGAGTTCGGGGTCGGCGACGAGGGTGCTGTAGAGGGCGGCGATGCCGAAGTCGGCTTTGGCTAGGGCCATTTCCACGTTGCGGATGATGTCGAGGAAGAGGGGGAAGCTGCGGGCCATGGTCTGGAGGAGCGCGAGGCCGTTGGGGTGGGTGTCGGCGTAGGTTTCGAGGGCGTGGCCGACGCCGAAGTAAGCGGGGACGACGATGCGGGATTGCATCCAGCCGAAGACCCAGGGGATGGCGCGGAGGTCGGCCATGGTGCGTTGTTTTGTGGCGCTGGCGTCGGCGCGTTTGGCGGGGCGGGAGCCTATGCGGGCGTGTTCGAGCTCGGCGACGGGGGTGGCTTGTTCGAAGAAGGCGAAGACTTCGGGGTCGCCAGGGATGTGTCCCTGGTAGAAGGCGAGGGAGGCGGCGGAGAGGGCGTCCATGGCGGCTTCCCAGGTGGGGTCGATGGCGCCAGTTAGATGAGTGCCAGGGGAGTAGCCGGTAGCTGGTAGCTGGTTGTCGGTTGCGTTCGCGGCTTGCAGGTCGGGGCGGGCGAGGGCGTCGAGGGAGGCGGCGATCATGAGTTCGAGATTGCGCTCGGCGAGGACGACGTCGGAGTACTTCCAGTTGAGAACTTCGCCCTGTTCGGTGAGGCGGAGTTCGCCGGTGAAGCTATCGAGGGGCTGGGCGAAGAGGGCTCGGTGGGTGGGGCCGCCGCCACGGCCTACGGTGCCGCCGCGGCCGTGGAAGAGGCGGAGATGGATGCCGCAGTCGCGGGCGACTTCGTGGAGGGCGCGGTGGGCTTTCCAGATCTCCCAGGTGGAGGCGATCATGCCGCCATCCTTGTTGGAGTCGGAGTAGCCGAGCATGACCTCCTGGCGGTTGCCCCAGCTGGCGAGGAGGGGCTTGTAGATGGGGCTGGTCCAAAGGGCGCGGCAGATGGTTGGGGCTTGCTGGAGGTCTTCGATGGATTCGAAGAGGGGGACGGGTTGGAGGCCGGGGTCCTGCGTTGCGTGGCCTTCGACGGCGACGTTGCCGAGGCGGGCGAGCCAGAGGACGCGGAGCGCGTCTTCGGCGGAACTCGCGCCGGAGATGACGTACTGAGCAATGGCGACGGGATCCTGGGATTTCAGGATGGCGACTTCGTGGAGGGTGGCGAGGACTTCTTCGGTTTGCGGGGACGGTGCGGGGGGGAGCTGGAGGTTGGGGCTGGCGGTGTGCCAGGCGGAGATCTCGTCGACGGCGGCGGCGTGGACGCGGGCGTGCTGGCGGACGTCGAGGGTGTGGAGATGGAGGCCGAAGGTGCGGACGGCTAGAAGGAGTGGGTCGAGATAGAGCTCGGCGAGGCGGTGGCCGTGATTTTCGGCGAGGGACTGGCGGAGGAGCGTGAGGTCGTCCTGGAGCTGGGTTGCGTTCTCGTAGGGAGGGAGGGTGGCCGTGTGCGACAGAGCGAGATTGCGGTGCATGCTGACGGGTGGGGTGCCCCCGAGGCGGAGGGTGATGCAGGCTATGGCGAGGCGGACGGCCTCATGCGGGAAGCGTTCGGCGAAGGCGGTGTGGCCGGAGGCGCGGAGGTGCTCGAGGTATTCGTTGAGGCGACTCTGGAGGGCTGCCGAGATAGGGGCTTGTTGGGTGGAGGAGGCGAGGCCATCGAAGATTTCTGCGAGCTGGGCGAGGTAGTGGCTGCGGATGAGATCGCGGGCCATGGTGATGGCTTCGGCGGTGGTCTCGGCGGTGACGAAGGGATTCCCGTCGCGGTCGCCGCCGATCCAGGAACCGAAGCGAAGGACGATGGGGAGGTCGGCGAGGGTGGTTTGGGTGTTGGGCTGGGGGAACTCGGCGTCGAGGGCGGCAGCGATTTCGGTGTAGAGGACGGGGACGGTCGCGAAGAGGGAGGCCTCGTAGTAGTCGAGGGCCATGCGGATTTCGTCGCGGACGGTGGGTCGGGCGATGCGGACGTCGTCGGTTTGCCAGAGGGCGGTGATCTCGGCGAGGAGTTCGTTCTGAAGGCGGTCGAGTTCGGTGGGGGGCTGGCCGAGAACGTCGAGTTGCTCGAGGAGCTCGGCGATGCGGCGGCGCTTGAACATGACGCTGCGGCGGGCGACCTCCGTGGGGTGCGCGGTGAAGACGGGGATGACGCAAATCTGGCGGAGGAGGGTGAAGATGGTTTCGCGGGTGCCGCCGGTCTGGCGGAGGCGGCGAAAGGTGCCGCGGAGACTGCCGCGCTGGGGTGGGGATTGCGTGTCTGCCTGGACGGCGCGGCGGCGGCGTTTGCGGTGGTTGGTTTCGGCGAGGTTGATGAGCTCGAAGTAGAAGGCGAAGGCGCGGGCGAGTTCGTAGGCGCGCTGCGGATCGGCGGCGGCTTCGCGGGTGAGGGCCTGGGCCTGCTCGAGGTGCCCCTGGGCTTTGGCGAGGTCGCCGGCGGCTTCGGCTTCGCGGCGGGCGATGGCAATGCGGCGGAGAGTTTCTACGGTTTCGAAGAGGGTGTCGCCGGCCTGTTCGCGGAGTACCTGACCGAGCAGGGCGCCGAGGGAGCGGATGTCGCGGCGGAGCGGGGCTTGCTTGTGTTCGGGGGTTTGGGCTTCGCGTTCGGCGAGGCGGTCGGACCAGCGCTCGGGTTGCCAGAGGGAGGGCATGAGTGATGATGCCATGCGGCGACGAAAGGCCTTGCAAAGTTCCGGCTGTCACGGGTTGCGGACATGCGGCTAGGCACGTGTGCTCTCGTAGATTTTGAGCTGGACGTAGGCGGCGGTGAGAAGTGGGGCGGGGACGCCTTCGGCGCGATCGAGGAGGTCGCCGAGGATGTGATCGGCTTCGACGGGAGCGCCTTTGGTGAGGTCGCGGTACATGGAGGAGGTGAGGGTTGAGCCGGGCTCGACCATGCGCTGGGTGTGGCCGTTGATGAGGTCGGGCGCGGGGGGATAGCCGTTGGCGGTGGCGATGGCAGCACATTCAGCGACGACGGCGGCGGCGAAGGCATATCCGTGGGGTGCCTCTGCCACCTGGCCGGCGTTGCCGCGGGCGAGGATGCAGATGGCGCCCATGCTGGCGAGGATGATCCACTTCTGCCACAGGGCGTCGATGATGTCGGGCGGAAGGATGGCCTGGAAGCCGGCGTTTTTCATTTCGGCGTCGACGGCGAGGATACGGGGTGTTTGTTCGCGGGAGCGCTCGCCGTAGCTCATCTGGTCGAGGGCGGTCAACTGGTGAATGCGACCCTTGTCGTCGAGATCGGAGACGATGCGGACGGTGCCGCCGAGGACGATTTCCGCGCCGAAGCGGGCGTCCAGGATGCCGAGCTGGCGCATGCCGTTCAGGATGGGTAGGAGCATGGTGCCGGGGCCTACGGCGGGGGCGATGTCGTCCAGGGCGGCTTCGAGTTGGTAGGCCTTGGTGCTGATGATGATGAGGTCGAAGTGCTGCGGGTTGGAGCGCAGGTCGGCGGCGGTGAGGATTTTGGGGTGGACGGTGATGGGGTCGCCACGATGGGGAAGGATCTGAAGGCCATGCTCGCGGATCTGTTGAGCGCGGCGGTCGCGGAGGAGGAAAGTGACGTCGCGGCCGGCGAGCGCAAGTTTGCCGCCGTAGAAGCCGCCGGTGGCGCCTGCGCCGACGATGAGGATTCGCATTTGTCTAGTGTCGCAAATTGCGAGATGACTGATGGCGGTCGCAGTAGTGCTTCTGTGGAAGAGCCAGAGCTTTTGGGGCTGGCTATGCTCGGGGAGGCGCTTTTATCGGGGCTTCACAGGTGCGCGATTGGACATGCAGGGGAGATTGAACCGGAGTTGCCAAAAGCAACACGGCCCTGCGCGAACAGGGCCGTCACTTCCTGATGAAAGGAGGTTTGAAGATGCTACGGATCAATGTACGCTTCAACCTCGCCGTCCATCTGCCCTTGCGGTGGATGGCAGCGCTGCTCTATCTGTTCCGATAGGGCGGTTACAACTACAACCTCTCGGTGGTCTGAGGCCCACCGGGAGACAAGGACAGAATACGCCGATTGCTGTGGGATGCAACGTTACTTTGGTGCAATGCAGGCGGTCAGGCGGTGGTCTGTTCTTCGAGTTGGGTGGCGAGTTCTTCCCACTCGGTGGTGAGCAGGGCCTGGCGGTCGCGCATGGCGTCCAGTTCGGCGGCGAGAGCGCGGGCGGCGTCCGCGTTTTTGAAGACGCTTTGCTGCTGTTCAGCCTGGGTGATGCGGCTTTCGAGTTCAGGCAGTTCGGTTTCGATGGCTTCGACTCGGTCTTCGATCTGCTTCAGCTTGAGTGGGTTGACGCGCTTGGCCTGAGGCCTGGGGGTGGGTGTTACGGGAGCGAGCGAGCCGTTGATTTCGTGTGCGGAAGAGGAGCCATTGGAAGTCGTTTGCAACGCAGGCCTCTCCCCTGCGGCTTCGCTGTGCGAAGTCTCCGGTCGAGATGACAGTTCCTGAGAGATGCCGGTGAGGGCAGCCACTTCGATGGCGGGTTCAACGGCTTTGCCTACCTGTTTTACGGGCTTGAGCATGCCGGTGGCGGCATCGACGCTGGCGCCTGTGGAGCTATCGGTTTTCATGCGGGCAGCGGCTTCGGTTGTGCTGCTGGGCATGCCGCCGGTTTTGCGGAAGGTGTAGTCCTCGTAGTTGCCGGGATAGATGTGGACGCGGCGGTCTTCTACTTCGAAGACGCGGGTGGCGAGGCCGTCGATGAAGTAGCGGTCGTGGGAGACGAAGAGAACGGTGCCGGTGAAGTTATGGACGGCTTCGAGGAGGACGTCCTTGGCGCGCATGTCGAGGTGGTTGGTGGGCTCGTCGAGGAGAAGGAAGTTGGCGGGGGAGACGAGCATCTTGGCGAGGGCGTAGCGGTTGCGTTCGCCGCCGGAGAGGACGCCGAGTTTCTTGAAGACGTCGTCGCCGGTGAAGATAAAGCAGCCCAATAGCGAGCGCAGGGTGACGACGTCGACGCGGGGGTTGGAACCGGTGATGTCGTCGAGCATCTGCGCGTCGGGATTGAGGACCTTGTATTGATCCTGCGCGAAGTAGTCGGCGACGACGTTGTGGCCGAGACGGATTTCGCCGCTGGTTGGTTTGTCGAGGCCGGCGAGCAGGCGCAGCATGGTGGATTTGCCGGCGCCGTTGATGCCGACGAGGGCGATGCGATCGCCGCGTTCGATGGTGAAGTTGATGTTTTCGAGAACGCGCTTGGTGCCGCCGTTGGGAGAGGGATAGTGCTTGGTGAGGTTCTTGACTTCGAGGACGGTGCGGCCGCTGGCCTGCGGTTGCGGGAAGGTGAAGTGGATCGTCGCTTCTTCTTCGGGGATCTGGATGCGCTCGATCTTGTCGAGCTCCTTGATGCGGGACTGGACCTGCTTGGCCTTGGTGGCCTGGGCGCGGAAGCGGTTGATGAAGGCCTCGAGGTCTTCGATGCGCTCGCGCTGGTTCTTGTAGGCGCTGATGAGCTGGTTGCGGCGCTCGTCTTTAAGCGACAAATACTTGCTGTAGTTGCCGTGGTAGACGTGCATGCGCTTGTTCCAGACTTCGACCGTCTTGCTGACGGTCTGGTCGAGGAAGTAGCGATCGTGCGAGATGAGGATGAAGGCGTTTTCGTAGGTTTGGAGATACTCTTCGAGCCAGTTGCGGGATTCGAGATCGAGGTGGTTGGTGGGCTCGTCGAGGAGGAGGAGTGAGGGCTTTTGCAGAAGGAGTTTGGCGAGCGCGATGCGCATCTGCCAGCCGCCGGAGAACTCTTCGGTGCGGCGCTCCCAGTCTTCCTTGCTGAAGCCGAGTCCGCCGAGCACGGCGCCGACCTGCGCGTCGAGCGTGTAGATGTCGTGGACGTGGATGAGTTCGGCGATTTCGGAGTAGCGGTTGGCGGCCTGATGGTACTCCGGGGATTCGGGGTGGGCGTCGCTCATGACGTGGGTGAGCTGCTCGTATTCCACCTCGAGGGCGAGCAGATCGTCGAAGACGGAGAGACATTCTGCGAAGACGGTGCGGCCGGAGAGGGCGAGGCCATCCTGCGGAAGATAGCCGAGGGTCATCCCGCGGATGTGAGTGCGCTGGCCGTAGTCGACGGTTTCGATGCCGGCGAGGATTTTCAGAAGCGTAGACTTGCCGGTGCCGTTGCCGCCGACGAGGCCTGTGCGCTCGTTGGGGGTAATCAGCCAGTTGATGTCTTCGAAGAGGAGCTTGTGACCAAAGCGCTTGCCTGCGCCTGAGAGTTGCAACATTACCCTTTCATTGTCTCAGAGGCGAAGGCTGCTACCTAAGAAGTTCGGGACTCGGGGTGGTTTCCGCGCATCGAAAGTGTTCTGGAGACGCAGGTGGAACAGGCGCGCGAGCTCGAAGACGTGCGACCCACGACGGCTGCTCTGCGACCTGTGCGGTGGCGGCGACGGTTCGAAGTCTGTGCGGTCCTTGCGGTGGTTGCATGCTGCGTGTTCCTAGGGGTTGCGGAGTACGTTCTCCACCATGCCGGGCCGATTCTGCGGGAGCGCATTGTCGAGACGCTGGCTGCCCGCTTTGGTGTTCCGGTGGAGTTGGATCGAGTGGAGATTTCACTTTTCCGAGGCATTGCCGTGGACGGGTATGGGTTGCGTATTCCCTCGGGCCCCACTGTTGCCAGCTCGCCGCCGGACCCGCTGATTGCGGTGCAGCACTTTGCGTTTCGCACATCGTGGCGCGGTGTGCTGCATGAACCGACGCATGTAGCCGGGGTTCTCGTGGAAGGAATGGAGATCCACATCCCGCCAGCCTCGCGACGCGGTCAGCTTTCTGCGATGAGCGTTACGCAAGAGGCTCTAAGTTCTCCGGCAGCGAAGGCGAGGAATTTATTCGCCGTCGATGAACTCAAGTGTCGGGATGTGACCTTGATCCTTGAGACGGACCAACCGAGGAAGGATCCGCTGGTCTTCCGTATAGCTTCGGTGGACCTACGGAACATAGGGCCGGGGCAGGCGATGGTTTACGAGGCTGCGCTGACCAACCCGAAGCCGGCGGGAGTGATCCACGCGGCGGGACACTTTGGCCCGTGGGGTGGTGCTGGCCATGCCTCGGGGCGAACAGCGGATCCGGGGCAAACGCCGGTTGATGGCGAATATACCTTCGATCGGGCGGACATGAGCAACATTCGTGGTCTGCGAGGAACTCTGTCTTCTACGGGACGTTTCGCCGGCGTGCTGAACCGGATGATGGTTGACGGGTCTACGGAGATTCCGGATTTTGCCCTGGATATCAGTGATCATCCTTTGCCGCTGCATACGGATTTCCATGCCGTTGTGGACGCTACGAGTGGAGACACCTTTTTGGAGCCGGTACACGCGCGGCTGGCCGGATCGGAATTTACGACCTCGGGAAGGATCGTGAAGGTGAAGGGTCAAGGGCACGATATTGCCTTAGATATCGATATCGTCAACGGACGCATCGAGGATTTCTTACGTCTGGCTACGAAGACGAACCCACCGCTACTGCATGGCTCGCTTTCCATGAAGGCGAAGCTGCACATTCCGCCCGGGCGTGAGCGCGTGGCGATGAAGATGGGGATGAGTGGGATGTTTCAGATCGGTGACGCTGTGTTCAACAACGCGCGCCTGCAGGACCGGATGGACAAGTTAAGTGCGCGAGCACAGGGGCATCCTGAAGAAGTGAGGGCGGCAGGTGAGGACCGGCGAATGGATGTTCGTTCGCATCTCGGGGCGAGCTTTACGCTGGGGCGTGGCGTGCTGTCGGTCACCGATGTGCACTACAGCCTTCCGGGTGCGACGATGTTGCTGAATGGGGTGTACTCGATGGATGGCCGGCTCTTTGAGTTCAAAGGCCATGTGCGTACGGAAGCAACGGCTAGCGAGATGGTGGGCGGATGGAAGGGCATGCTGCTGAAGCCGCTGGACCGCTATCTGCAAAAGGGTGGTGCAGGCGTGGAACTGCCCGTTGTTATCAGCGGTACGCAGGGCGATATGCAGGTCGGCCTGGCAATGGGAGGAACCGATGCCACACCGCGTGCGATGCTGGCGGAGGTTCGCGGCAAAGAGCACGGTAAGCAGGAGTTGCAGGCTGCGCGCGACGAAGCGGCGCTGGCGGACAGGGAGGATGCGGCGGCAGCGAAGGCTCCGAGCCTTGCTGCCGCGGAGGAGATGCACAATGCGGCGGTGCGCCATCGGGCGGAGGCCCAGAGACGGGCTGCACAGGGTGGTGGTGGGGGCGCGCGTCCGTAGGAAGCCCGAATCGCGTTACAGGATCAAAAAGTCGCATGAGACGGGGACACGGCCCCCCTGATACCGTGGAAGGGTGCCGTTGCAAACCCAAGGCGAGCTTTTTCCGGAGCGACCGGCTGCGGATGCCGCTGTTGACCCGAACGCCGATATTGCGCCTGTGTGGCTGCAGCGGTTGAGTCTCGTTATTCTTGTGCTTTTTTGCTTTTATATAGGCGGCCTGATGACGCTGCTGCCGTGGTCGCCGCGCTACTGGAGCGGCAATGCGTGGATTATGAATCATCCCAGCGTGGCGAACTGGTTGTTTCGCGGGTGGGTGCGCGGATTGATCAGCGGCGTGGGCCTGATGGATTTGTGGATCGGTGTAAGCGAGATGCTGCACTATCGCGACTTGCGGCGGTAGGACGCAGCGCCACACGGAGCACCCCCGGCTGCAACGCGAAGGCGGTATGCTCTTGCGATGGCAGTTTCCACGACAGACCTTTTCGGCGAGATGGACAACGGCGCGCGCGACGCAGGGCCCGGATCGCCGGTTGCCAGCGAAAGTCCTGAACCTTTAGAGCAAGCTCCCCTGGCTTATCAGAATGCTGAGTTCCTCAACTCTCCGGACGGCCGGCTTTTGCGGATCATCTCGGAGTATTCCGAACCGATGGCGCGCTTTCGTCGCGAGCGCATCCAGGACACGGTTGTGTTTTTCGGCTCGGCTCGGTTTCGAGCGCTCGATGACGCGCATCACGAACTGCGCCTGCTGGCGAATGAAGGCTCCGAGGAACTTGCGCCCGCGGATGAGCAGCCTGCCCTGCAGGAAGAGCTGAGCGACCTGCATACTTCCGCGCTGCGTCGTAAGCGCGCGGAGGCGGCGGTGGAGATGGCGCAATTCTATGAAGACGCCCGCACGCTGGCGCGCATGATGGCGACCTGGGCGAAGAAGCTTCCGGGGCGGCGACATCGTTTTGTGGTGACCTCGGGCGGGGGGCCCGGCATTATGGAGGCGGCTAACCGGGGAGCGTGGGAGGCTGGTGCGAAGACAATCGGGCTGAACATTGTGCTGCCTTTTGAGCAGGTGCCGAACCGGTACATCACGCCCGCGCTGAACTTCAACTTCCACTACTTTTTTATGCGTAAGTATTGGTTTGCTTACCTGGCCAAGGGATTGGTTGTTTTCCCGGGGGGCTTTGGGACGCTGGATGAGATGTTTGAGTTGTTGACGCTGGACCAGACGGGCAAACTGGCGAAACGGATCACCGTTGTGCTGTATGGATCGACGTATTGGAAGAGTGTGTTCAACATGGATGTGCTGGTCGAGAAGGGTACGATCTCGGTCCGTGACAAGGATCTTTTTCAGTTTGCCGACACGCCGGAGGAGGCATTTGCGATGCTGACGGACGGGTTGACGAAGAATCACCTGGACACGCGGGCGGAGCAGGATACCGCGGAGGTTCCGAGCGACCCGGCTCCGAACGCGCAGGAGCAATTAGGGCCGGATATCGCAAAGACGCGTCCCTGACCGTAAGCTGTTGGTGTGCGGAGACCCGAGCTTTGGCTACCCCTGGCAGCGTTTCTGGCGTTGGCGCCGCTGCTGGTGGGCGGCTGGGGATGCGGGGTGGATCTGCCGTTTCATCTGGGATCGTGGATTGATGCATCGCACCAATTCCGGCACGGTACCGTGTATCCGCGCTGGATGTTTGAAGCTGCCTATAACGCGGGTGAACCGCGCTTCACGTTTTATCCGCCGCTCTCATGGATGTTGGGTGGACTGCTGACGCTGGGTTTACCTATCACGGCGGTTCCTGTGGTGTTTGCCTGGATGGCGCTTTCCCTTGCGGGCTGGACGATGTACCGGCTGGTGGCGCCGTGGACCTCGCCTGCGGTTGGGCTGGTAGCCGGATGCGTTTACCTTGCCAACCCGTTCATGCTGTACACCGTGGCGATGCGCGGGGCGTGTGGTGAACTGCTTGCGGCGGCGTGGTGCCCTCTGCTGCTCGCGGCGATGCTGGAGGAGCAGCCAAGCGCGTGGCGCATCGGTGTGTCGCTGGGTCTGTTCTGGATGAGCAATGTGCCGGGCGCTGTGATCGGCATGTACCTGTTTGCGCTGCTTGCCGTGCTTCGTCTTGGGTTTCGGTGGTGGGATGGGCGCGGGCGAATGGTGTTGCCAGGGCGGGAGCTTGCGGCCATGGCAAAGACGTTTGCGGGAGGCGCTGCCTACGGTGTGGTGTTGCCCGCTGTGTATCTTGTGCCGGCTCTGTGGGAGCGGCGGTTCATTCAGATGGATGCGGCTTATCCGCCCGGCATGCGACCGATCGACAGCCTTCTGCTTGCCCGCCGCCTGGACCCGGTGCGGGACCTGTTTCTTCTGCATGTTGCACACCTTGCCGTGGGGATGGTGAGCGCTACCCTGCTGGCCCTTGGGCTGGGCTGGGCGTTTCGCCGGGATGTCGCGAAGCAGCGTTTCGCGGTGACGGCGCTGGTTCTTACGGCAGTGGTTTCGTTCATGCTGGTTGCGCCTTCGGCGGTGCTCTGGAGGACGCTTCCGGCGCTCTGGGTGACACAGCTGCCATGGCGCATTCTGTTTGTGCAGGGGTGCTGCCTGGCGATGGCGACGGGCTGCTTGTTGTGGGTGGTTCAGCCCGGCGTAGGGACTGCGCTGGGGCTCTCGCTTGCGGTGGTGCTGGGTAGCGGCGCCGGGGCGCGATCGTTCCGGCGTTTGAGAGACGTTTCGGATCGTCCCGCGGCGATTCTCGCGTCGATGCAGCGGCACCACACGCCCGAGCCTACGGATGAATATGTGCTTGCCGACGCGGATGCCGAGTACATGCGACCGGACAACCCGCCTTTCTGGCTTGGGTCGAGTTCGCAGGGCTATGCGCCGGGTACCACACCCAACACAACGAGCTACGATCCCACAGCCCCGATGCCGGCAGTGCCGGAGAGCGCTCATCTGTTCGCTACGCCGCTGCACTTCCATGTGGTTTCGCAGAGGCCTGCGTTCGTTGTGATCAACCTGGAGGACTACCCGAAGTGGCGCATCGCGTTGAATGGTGGGCCCGCGCCTGCTCTGCAGCACCGGCCTGATGGCTTGCTTGCCTTCGCTGTCCCGGCAGGCGCATCGCAGATCGATATTGAATGGCGACACACGGGAGATGAGTGGATCGGATGGCTGGCCAGCGCTGCTGCTCTGGTTTTCGGGGTTCTGAACGGCAGAGGGTTTTCCGCGCGACCGTTTGCAACGAGCAGCAGATACGATAGGCACGGTCATGCCGCGGATCGCGTTTCTTCCGGATAGCTTTCACGAAGTCAATGGCGTTGCGCATACCGCTCGCAACTTCGTGAGCTTTGCGCAGCGTCACGACATTCCCATGCTGTGCATTCGCGCGGGCGGCCTGGAGGACAAGCTGATCCGCGACGGGAGCGTGGAGATTCTGCAGCTGGATCGTGGCCACTGGTCGGTGCGGATGGAGCAGGATCTGTCGTTTGATCCGTTCTTCTTCAGGCATGTGCAGGCGATCGGGAGGGCGCTGAAGGAATTTCGGCCGGACGTGATTCACATTACAGGGCCGAGCGAGTTAGGGCTGCTGGGCGTTGCCTTTGCGTGGCGCATGGGCGTGCCGCTGGCAGCAAGCTGGCATACCAATGTGCATGAGTATGCCGGGCGCCGCCTGGTCAACCAAACGCAGCGGCTGGGCGTGTTGAGCCCGCGGCTGGGGCGTGCGGCTGAGAGTGCTTCTCTGGCCATTGCGGTGCGCATTTACAAGACTGCCCGGGTGCTCTATGCGCCCAACCCGGAGCTCTGCAATCTGTTGCAGTCGCGGACCGGGAGGCCTTGCTACCTGATGCAGCGTGGGGTGGATACGACGCTGTTTTCCCCTGCGAAGCGGACCCGGGCCGGGTCGCATCCTCTTACGCTCGGCTTTGTGGGCCGGTTGTCGGTGGAGAAGAACGTGGCGTTGCTGCCGCAGATCGACAGGGATCTTCGCGCCCGAGGTTTGGCGCCGCACTGGATCATTGTTGGGCATGGAGCCGAAGAGCGGCATCTGCGGCAGGGACTGGATGCCTCGGCGACCTTTACCGGTGTGCTGCGCGGCGAGGAGCTTGCGGCGGCGTACGCGAATATGGACCTGCTGGTGTTTCCGTCGCACACGGATACGTTCGGCAACGTGGTGCTAGAGGCGCTGGCGAGTGGAGTACCGGCGATTGTGACGCTGGACGGTGGGCCGGCCTATATCGTGCAGGATGGTGTGACGGGCTGCGTGGCGCGGGATGAAGAGTTCGCGGGAGCGGTGGCCTCGCTGGCGGAGTCGTCCGGACGGATGGAGGGGATGCGTGCGGCCGCGCGGGACTATGCCCTGGGATGCTCATGGGACGCGGTGTTTGAACGCGTGCTAGCGGCGTACCCGATGGCGTGAATGTGCGGGAGCGACTTCAGAGAGAGCGCCGGCGTGGAAGATTTCCCCGATGAAGACCGCATGCGGCGGCAAGGTGAGGTGGGCAGTAGTTTCGCCGGTAAGCGGCACTGCGGCGAAGGTGAACAGCGGGCGGAGCGGGCCGGGGCGCATGCCTGTTGCCTCGATCTCGGCGTCCAGTGAGAGGGTGATGGGGATGTTCGAGAAGTTTGTAGCGACCACCACGTTGGCCACCGTGCGCGAACCTGCCGGGGCGCGCCGGATCCAAACGAGTGCGCCTTCGGCATCGTGATTCAGAACGACCTGCGTTCCATTGCGCAGCGTGGCGTAACCTTCGTGCAGGCCGATGAGTTGGCGATAGGCGTTGAGCAGCGACCGGGGGTCGCGGTCCTCCGTGGTGACGTTGAGCCTGCCGCCGTTCAAGGGTGCCGCGGGGAGCGTTCCAGCGGTGAAGCCGGGCAGGGTGTCGGGATCGGGGAGCGCCTCTGCGATGTTGGCATCGGCTGAGACGCGTGCGGACGGTGCCGTCGCGCCGCGCAGGTCCCGCGGCGGCGGACGGTAGGGATGGTAGGCGCCGAATTCGGTCTCGGTGGTGGGTGCCGGGGTAGCGTCGGCCTTTTCTGCGGCGGCTGGGGTGTGGTTTGAGGGCGTCCATTGCATGACGGGCAGCGTGGCCGGCGGGGGAGAGGTATCCGGGAAGAGGGCGAGGCCGATCTCATCGCCGAAGTCAAACAGAGGGGCGCCGCGGGAGGCCAGGAGCACGGCAGCGGCGGCTGCTGCATTGGGAGAGTCCGTGGGGGGATCCTGCGTGAAGCGCAGCAGGGTGAAGACTTCGGGGGAGGTGGTCTGGGTCGCCTGGCTGAGGGCAGAGCGCAGTGCGGGCAGGTTGATGGGCGCGATGGGTAGCGGGGGACCGGCGACCAACTGGCCGTTGCGCATTGGCGCGACAGTGGTGATGGCCGTGCCGCGAGTGTGGCGGCGCGCAAACGGCGCCGGGGATGGGCTGGCCTCCGGGATGTGATTGCTGATCAGGACGCGGTCGCCGGGGAAGCTCGCTATCAGAGAACGAAGTGAGGCGACGAGGGCCGGGTAAGCGGCAATCTGGTCCGAGGATGCATGGGAGGTTGGGGCGATCCAGATCCCCGCCGCCCCGGCGCTCAGGCCATCGTGCACGGTGCGGAGCAGCGCATCGTGTGATGCGGCAGGATCCACTGTGAGCAGGAGGCGCAGATGGTGCCGGCTGGCTTCGCGGACCAGGTCCTCGAGGCTAGTGGGATCTACGCTGCCGTCGATCACCAGCGCATCGACGCCGACAGACTGCAGGTAATCCAAGCGCTGGGCGATGCCCTCGAGAGTGCCGGTCCCGTCTCCTCGTGCGTCCTGGAAGCGGACCGGGTCGATGCGGTAAAACACGGCACGATGCCACCAGCTTTCCGGTGCAACGCCGGACCCTGCCCAGCCCGGACGTGCGAGTACCTGGGAGGGAGCCAGGGTGGGCAGACCGCAGAGCCATCCGAGCAAAAGGAGCTTCGACCATGTGCTGCGGGAAGACAGGAAGGATGCTCCGCTTGGGACTTAGGAGATTGGTTGCGGTTGGCTGGGTGACAGAGGTGAGAAGAGGAGAGTTACATGCCGAGGAAGGCGCGGTAGCGTGATTCGAGCACGCCCGTGCTGCGGGCCAGGCCCACCTTGGCGACGTTGAATTGATAGAGCGCGCTGACAAGTTGGGCCTGTGCCCCGGTCACCGTGGCTTCGGCGTCAACAACCTCCAGGTTGTCTGAGACGCCGGCGGAGAACCGGTCGCGGGCATCCGCAAGCTCCTGGCGGGCCAGGTTCACGTTGCTCTGGGCGACTTTGACGAGCTGCGAGGCGGTGTCAATATCGAGCATGCTGGTGCGGATCTGGGCCTCGATGGTGCCGCGAAGATTGTCTTCCTGGTCACGCAGCTGCTGCAGCTGGGCGTCGACGGTTTCCTGCTCACCGCGTTGCGCGGCCTCGTTGAAGATGGGGAACTTCAGGCTGCCCTGCGCGGTGAAGACGCCGTGGTAGAGGCCGGTGGTTTCGCCTACAACGCCGTAGAAGCCGTTTACTGCCACGGTGGGCAGGCGCCCATACTTGACAGCCTTTGCCTCATGGCTTGCGACGATGATGTTCTGCTGCAGGCCGAGCAGATCGCTGCGGTGCGACAGAGCCGTGTCGCGCGCCTGCTCCAGTGTGAACTGCCCGAGTTCGCTGTAGGGCGCATCCTGGGTGAGATCGAGTTGCTGGCCGGCAGGCAATCCCATCACGCGGTTGAGCTGGATGCCGTCTTTATCGAGTTCGGCGTCGGCGCTGACGTGTCCCTGCTGTTGCTGCTGGTATTGCACCTGCGCCCGAAGGACGTCGAGCCGGATACCTACACCGGCCTGGTCGCGCTGGGTAGCCTGATCGAAGAGGACGCGTGCGGATTCCTCCTGTGCGATCGCGTTTGCCAGATTGGCCTGATCGGCGAGGACCTTGAGGTAGGCCGTGGCGACCGCTTGCACGAGCTGTTCGTCGGAGTCCTGGAGGTTCAAGTCGACGGATCGGAACTCGGGCTTGATGGCGCGATAGAGCTCAAGATCGGGCAAATTGATGATTTGCTGATCCAGGCTTACCTGGACAGAGGTGGTGTTGACCTTGACGATGGTTTGAAGCTGGCTGGGATTGATGCCGAATTGGGAGAGCAGCGGTCCGACCTTGGACGGATTAAAGCCAAGTGCCGCCAGGTTGATCTCCTGCGCGCTGGTGGCGGCTTTGAACTGGAGATTTGGAAGGATGGAGTTGTCGATCTGGCCACGATAGCCACGAACGGCGCGCTGGTTGGCGCGCTCGAATTTGAGACGAAGATTGCGCTGCAGGCCGATGGAGATGGCGTCGTCGAGAGACAGGGACAGTGGCCCCTCCAGAGGCTTCTCCACGGCGAAGCCAGCTGGACCAGGGGTGGTGGCGGGAGCGATGAAGCGCATGCCGGAGCCGGCGGGGCGGACCGGGCTGGTGTCCTGGTTGGAAAGCAGGGTGCTGGGGGCCTGGGGCAATGGCTGCGCAAGCGATGCGGAGGGCTGATCGGGAGCGGCCGGCGCGGGGGCCGGGGAGCTGCTTTGTGCAGCCAGAACCGCGCACGGGGCAAAGACAATCGCGGCTGCCGCCGGGAGGAATTTGGTGGAGCGAATCTGCACGCCTCTTTAGAGTGCCATGCCGCGCTGCAGGATGCGAACTTCCGTTGCAGATCTTTGGGGCGTTTTCCCGGTTTCACCGCTTTGCCCTAGTGCTGCATCTGCTGCAGGGCGGTCTTGAGGTCCGGGGCCGTGGAGAGATGCCACTCGGTTTTTACATCGTCTTCCTGCTGACCGATCGTTTTGAACAGCAGGGCATGGCCCCCGATATGGACGTGGGTTTCGACGATCTGCCATTTGCCGGGCGCCAACTCCCGGCGTTCGACGTTGAAGGTGCCACCGCGATCGATCCTGCCGAAGATGCCGAAGCCAAACTTGACGTCATCGGTCAATGTTCCGCGCAACGATATAACGCGGTTGCCCTCGCGCGACACGGTCATCTGCCCGGCCATGACCCCAAGCACGCGCGATTGCATATCCGGCGGGCTGAAGTCGGGGTTTGGATGGAATTTCAGGAGATAGGCCTGTGGGGTCTCGCTGACGATCGTCCAGACGAAAGCTGTAGGCAGCATGCGCAGGAACTCGCGTGCCTGGGCACCATCGGATTCGCCGATTTTACGCCGGTGTGCCTGCTCTTCCGGGCTGTTTGCAAAATCCCTGAGCCGGCTCATCTCCTTGTCCGCAGCGTCGCCGGTCAATGGCTTTCCGTTCAGCTCGATCATCCGGTGGAGGTCGCCTTTGGGGGTTTCGATGACGTGATAGACGGCGTCTTTGCCGGGTTCCACGTCATGGTCGCGGTATTCCCAGGGTGTTAGGTCGTTCACGGCGGCATCAAGTTCGGCGGCGGAGGCTCGTTTCACAATCGCCAGGGCTGCGGGATCGGAGTTTTCCGCGCGACTCGGCAGGGTGCTGAGAACGACGGCGCAGAGTGCGAGACCGTGCCGCAAGCAAGGATGTTTAGCCTTTTGTCGATCGCAAAATGCGGCAGGACGGCGCTTCATGTCTCTTTCCATTACTCTTCCATTACTCCGGGAGGATCTTGACGAATGCGCCTTCGGGGAGTGTTTTTCCCCCGAGCACATGGACCACGCCTTCACGCACAAACCCACGCAGCATCGTTCCGGGT
>CAZZWG010000004.1:22522-28113 GCA_964657685.1 Verrucomicrobia bacterium Tous-C9LFEB
GCCTCTTCGTGGAGCGGCTTGAGGTCTGGGGAGTTCACCTTGTACTTGCCCTGAATTTGCTTCACCATGAGTTCGGAGTCGGAGACAACGCGCAGGTTGCGGTGATTGTTTTCCAGCGCCCAAGCAAGGACGGCCAGTAGACCGGAGTACTCGGCAAAGTTGTTGGTTCTAAAGCCGAGGAATTCGCTGAGTTCGGCGAGGGGCGTACCGCTGGCATCGACGATGACGGCGCCGAAGCCAGCCGGACCGGGATTGCCGCGGGCGCCGCCGTCGCAATGGGCAAGAACCCAGCCCTCGGGCAAGGGCGGCAGGTCACCTGAGACGGCTTTCGGCCTGGCAGGGTACTTGCGAGCGGGGGGGCGGCTACTCGCAGGGCGGTCATCCGGAAACAACGAAGCCATCGGAGCGTAGTGTAGCTGGCGGCGTCCCCAAAAGACCAATGTGAGATCGCCCTGGGGTGGACACGGCGGAAGGTGCGCTGTGTCCACTCCAGACGTCTCTTGCGGATGCCGTCCGGCCTTGAACGAAGTTTACTGAACCGGGGCGGCCACCGCGTTTGTCCGCGGAGGGCGCACGATGAAGGGCAGGATCGCCGAAACCAGGAGCACGATCGACAGGATGTGCAGGCCGGCGGTGTAATGGCCGCTGACCTGGTGGATATGCGCGATGAGGGGCGGCCCGAACGCGCTGGCGAATCCCCATGCTGTCAGCATGAGGCCGTAGATAGTGCCGGCGTTTTTTGGGCCGAAGTAATCGGCTGTAAACGCGGGCATGGTGCCGAAGCCGCCACCGTAGCAAAGAAGAATCACGAAGGCGACAACGGTGAGCGGGGTTTGTGCGTTCACACTTGGAAGCACCCAGAACAGGACGGCCTGGAGAAGGAACATGATGAGAAAGACGAAGCGCCGGGGGATCAGGTCGGACACCCAGGCCCAGAAGATGCGGCCGGCGCCGTTGCCGAAGGCCACGATCCCGATCATGCCTGCCGCTGCGGCCGCGGTGACGCCGGCGACCTCCTGGAAGATGGGTGATTCCTGGGAGATGACGCCGATCCCCGCCGAGGTGTTTAAGAAAAGAAGCAACCAGAGCGCCCACCATTGCCAGGTACGCAGTGCCTGCGCGAGAGTAAAGTCGCCGCCGCCTTCCCGTTTTTGCAGGGCTGCGGAAGGGGTCCATCCCTCGGGCCGGAAACCTGCAGGCGGATTCTCCATGAAGTAAGCGGCGATCACGCAAACAAACAAGAATGCGACGCCGAGATAGAGAAAAGTTGCGAGGACGCCATTTTTGGCGATCAAGCTACGTGCGATGGGTGCTGTGACCAGAGCTCCGGCGCCGAAGCCGCCGACAGCCACGCCGGTCATCAAGCCGCGCTTGTCGGGGAACCACTTGACCAGGGTGGCGATGGGGACGATGTAGGCAAAGCCGAGGCCAATGCCGCCGATCACGCCGTAGCTTAGATAGAGCAGCCAGAGGCCTTTGTCGGCCTGGCTGGCCAGTGCGACGCCCAGGCCGTAGAGCAGGCCACCGGTCATGGCCACGACGCGTGGTCCGCTCCGGTTGCTCCAGAGGCCGCCAACGAAGGCCGCGAAGCCGACCAGGAAGATGGCGATGGTGAAGGTGAGCGCAACCTGCTCGCCGGTCCAATGGAATTTGGCGGCGAGCGGTTTACTGAAGACGCTCCAGGCATACTCGGCTCCCAAGGCGATTTGCAGGACCACCGCCGCCAAAGCAATTCCCCAACGTTTCTGAAACATCCACGAATCCTTCTAGGCGATTTCTCCGGGAGGAGGCTACCTGGTTGCGGTCCCTTCGGATGCGAAAACGCGGCACTGCCGCGATTTTTGCCCAAGGACCATCGCCGACCAGCATCGCTCAGAGGAGCGACATTCTGCAATCCCACAAAAGGTTTCACCAAGCCAGAAGTTTGTCCGAAGATTGCTCACCCCGGCTCGGTCCCTACGTCCATTGGGTGTAGCAACACGAGACCCCGGAGCCAGCACCAGGCATGAGTATTTCCCCCGCGATCGTCCTCCCCGGCGAGACCCTTCGCCGTCGTGTAAGCCCGTTCGCCCTGGGTCTGGGCGAAACCCTCGCTGTCACGGCCCCGGTCGCCGCAGTAGAATCAGCGACAGCCATCCCGGCCACGATGCCCCGCGCTGCCGCACAAACCGGACAGACCCGCCTTCGCCTTTCGCCGGGGGAGATGGAGGCCCGCGCCCAGCAGCGTGCCGAGGATGATGAGCTCATCCGGGCGGCGCAGAAGGGTGACCGTTCCGCTTTTGACACCCTGGTACGCCGCTACGATCGCAGCGTGCTCCGGCTGGCGCTCCACATGCTGGGCAATGAGGAAGACGCCCAGGACATTCACCAGGAGGCCTTTATCAAGGCCTATCGGCACCTTTCGAACTTTCGATTTGAGTGCTCCTTTTATACGTGGTTGTACCGGATTGTGACGAACCTCTGCCTGGATCAGCTTCGCCGCCGGAAGAGCCGCCGTGAAGACCCCGGGACGGTGCTTGATTCTTCCGGTGAGGAGATGGATCTTATGGCCAACGTGCAGGACGACCGCTCCACGGCCGACCCTGCCCGCGAGCTGGAGCGCAAGCATCAGCATGCGGCGATCCAGAGCGCGCTCGGCGAGTTGACGCCGCGCGAACGCACGGTATTTGAGTTGAAGCATTACCAGGGCCTTAAGTTGCGCACCATCGGGGAGATGCTCTCCACGACCGAGGAGACAGCCAAGAACACCTTATTTCGCGCCACACGCAAGCTTCGGGCGCGGCTGGCGGAAGTTCGTTAGAACAAGATGTATGCCGTTTCTTTGGCGTACAGCAGTAGACAGCACCAAGCGGGCAGAACACACGACCTGCACTTGCACCACTTTTTCGGATGCCACACGAGGGACGCACCATGCACTGCCAGGATGCACAAGAACGAATTGTTTTAGCCCAGTATGGGGAACTTGCTGACGATCTGCTTCTGCCGCTCGAACAGCATTTGAACGTCTGCGATCACTGCCGTCGCGAATGGAACGCCTACCTTGCGCTTGGCGAAACGATGGCGCTTGATCCGGTGGTAGATCCGTCGCCGAACCTGCTGGCCGCGTCACGCATGCGCCTGGATGAGGCGCTCGATGCGATTCCTCCCCGCTCGTTGACGCAGCGCCTCACCGGGAATGCTTTCCGGTGGCTTGGCTTTGTGACCGGATCTCCAGCGCTGGCGACGCTGCTGCTGGGCGCCGGCTTTCTTGGGGGCAACCTGCTCACGCGCTACCAGGTGGTCCATACCCCGCAAAAGCAGGGCATTGTCGTGGTCTCGCGTCCGGGGCAGGGGGACATTGCGAGCGTTTCGGGGATTCACCAGACGCCGAACTCCGACCGCGTAGAGGTGGAATACAACCGGGTTGTGCCGGAGAGTGTGCAGGGTTCGATGAGCGACCCGGAGATCCAGAATCTGCTGCTTCTCGGCACCAAGCTTGCCGCCAATCGCCAGGCGCATGAGACCGCGGTTTCGATGGTCGCGAACGAGTGCCGTGACGGGCGTGCGTGCGGCGATACGGCCCAGACTTCCTCCGGTTCGACAGATGCGGTCAGCGAATCGCGCGCCGCGCTGGTGAATGCGCTTCGCTTCGACCGAAGCTCAGCGGTGCGGATGTCCGCGCTCACCGGCCTGGAGCCCTACGTCGCCGAGGACATCCATGTGCGGGATGCCGTGCTGGAGGCGCTTATGCATGACAAGAGCGAGGCGGTACGCACACATGCCATCTCGATGCTGTCCCCTGTGGGCGCGGACTCCAGCGTGCGCCAGGCTCTGCGTACCGTATCTGCTGAAGACGCGAACCCCGCCGTGCGTAATGCTTCGTTCCAGGTGCTCAAGAGCGCCTCGGACGTAGAGTAGGTGGCCATGCTGGGGTTACGGTCCCAATCCGCTTTGCTTTCACGGCCCCGCGCCGGGCGTACGGCGCTGCTCGCCGTGGCCTTGCTCATGAATTTCCCTGAGGCGCACGCGCAGCCGTACAAGGAGTCCCGCCGGTCCGGTGCGGGCTTGCGCGGCGCCGTGAACGGCCGTGCCCCCGGTTATCTGGGGATTGAGTTCCACGACATGACGGACGATCAGATCAAGCCTTTGCGCCTGGCGAGTGGGCGCGGTGTCGAGGTGATGATGGTCGATCACGACGGACCTGCGGGCAAAGCCGGCCTGCGCGCCCATGACATCATTGTGAGCCTGAACGGCCAGGTGCTGGCCGGTGCGGAAGCGTTGCGGCGCATGATCCATGATGCCGGCGCAGGGGTGCAGATCGCCCTCTCTGTTGTTCGCGGGGGCCACCTTGTGACGGTGAATGCGCAGCTTGCGGACCGCGTTGATGTGGACCGTGCCGCCGCTGCGCGTCTAGCCGCGGTGGATACCCCTGAGGCACCGCATGGCGTTTCGCCGGCCGTGGTTGCTTTCGGCTTTGCTGATCCCCCTGCTGCGGATGCCGTTGCGGCCCCGGCAGACGTGACGCCACCGGCGCCGTCAGCCCCGGCCACCCCCGCGCCCGGCTCAGGATTCATTGGTCACATTGTGCATGGCAGCATCTACACCGGTGCTGTTCTGGATGCGATGGAACCTCAGCTTGCCGGGTACTTCGGCGCGCCGCTCGGCACGGGGTTGCTGGTGCACTCTGTCAGCCCGGGAAGCCCGGCGGCCGTGGCGGGTTTGCGCGCGGGAGACATCCTTTTGCGCGCCGATTTCTACACGCTACGCAATACTGCCGACTGGACAAAACGCCTGCATGCCGCGAAGGGCCGCCCGATCTCGCTGTCTATTCTGCGTGAGAAACGGGAGTTGACGCTCTCGCTGCAGCAGGACCTGAAACATCACTCCATGTTGGAGCTGCCTGCGCTGTTTTAGCTACTTGGCGACGGGCTTGCCTTCCTGGACATAATTTTTGTTCCACCCAGGGATCTCTACCACATACGTTCCCGGTTTCTCGATCACCGCCTGGCAGCCCAGCCGCGAGTTTAGCTGGAGTCCTGGCGCGAGGTCCATGCGGTCCAGCTCTTTCTCTTCCGGCTCAGTGATTGACTTACTGCCTTCGAGCACAAACAGGTGGCAGGTGGTGCACGCGCAGACGCCGCCACAGGCGTGGTCCAGAAAGATGTCGTAGTTCTCGGCGACGTCCAGGAAGCTCATCGGCTCACCGTGTCCCTCGTAGGGAAGGGAGCCGAAAGGGAACTCCACGGTCTTGTTTTCGGGCTGAAATGTCACGCGGACCATGTTGGGCGCGGGAGGAAAGGATAGATCGATCTCGGGTAGCGGCTTTTTTTCGTGTTCAGACATGACACCTCCAGTGTAGTGCCGAACGATGCGGCCTTTGCTGTTTCGATCATCGACGCCCCGCAGCGACCTTGCGATGGATCTGCACCGCGCTTAGAAAATAAATCTTCGAACGGGCCATCAACCCCCGTCTAAATGTGATGTCTGCCCTACCGGCGGAATGAAGGACGGGCCATGTCTGGTTTGGTGAAGGTTGCGCGTTTCGTTTTCCCTTTGTATTTTGCCTTCTTCTTGCTACTTTCCGGCTGCAGCGGAGGCAATACGGGCAGCTT
>CAZZWG010000004.1:28213-55045 GCA_964657685.1 Verrucomicrobia bacterium Tous-C9LFEB
ACGGTGGCTGTTGTCGCAACCGGAGGTACGGTCACCCAGAAGGCGAGCGTGGCGCTTACGGTGACACCGCAGCCCACCTTTACCCTGAGCACCACACAGCCTGGAAGCTCTCTGATCGCCGGCGGGGGCAGCGTACCGGTAACCCTTACGGTTGCGCCCGTGAATGGCTTCACCGGCACGGTCGCGGTCTCGCTTTCCGGTCTGCCTGCCGGTGTGACGGCGAGCCCAGCCATAGCCAATGTAACCAGTTCCGCCCCCCAGACGATTGCACTCACGGCCGCGGCCGGAAGTACGCCGACAAGCGCCACCGTCACCGCGACCGGCACGTCAGGTTCCCTGACCGTGACAGCCTCCTTCACGGTAAGCGTAGTCGCCCCTGCGGCGCCGACGGGGCCGGACATCACGACGTACCACTATGACAATGCTCGCGATGGATTGAATGCTAAAGAGACGATCCTAACGCCCGCCAACGTGAACTCCTCGAGCTTCGGCCTGCTCGGCAACTACCCAGTGGACGGTAAGGTGGATGCGCAGCCCCTGTACGTCGGCGGCCTGCCCTTTGGCGCCGGCGCAACGCTCCATAGCGACAATGTGGTTTACGTTGCCACGGAGAACGACACGGTGTATGCCCTGAATGCAGCAAATGGCGGGCAGGAGTGGAAGACTTCCGTCCTTGGCTCGGGTGAGACTCCGAGCGACGCCCGCAATTGCAACCAGGTTGCGCCCCAGATCGGCATTACCTCCACACCGGTCATCGACCGCAGCTATGGCAGCCATGGAGCGATCTTCGTTGTAGCCATGAGTAAGGACGCCAGCGGGGGCTACCACCAGCGTCTCCATGGCCTTGATCTGCTAACAGGCGCGGAGGTTGCGGACAGCCCCACCGATATCTCAGCAACCTACCCCGGTACAGGTGAGAACAGCTCGGGCGGCAACGTGATCTTCGATCCGGCACAGTACGTCGCCCGCGCCGGCCTTTTGCTGCAGAACGGGATCATCTATATCGGATGGAGCAGTCACTGCGACATTCAGCCCTATACCGGCTGGATGATGGGTTATAGCGAGGCCGGCTTGAAACAGTCGGCGGTCCTGAACCTGACTCCGAACGGCAGTGAGGGTTCCATCTGGATGAGCGGTTTTGGCCTGGCTGCGGATGCGAGCGGGAATATCTTCTTTGCGGACGCAAATGGCACGCTTGATCCTAGCTTCAGTGCCAATGGCTTCCCCAGCATGATGGATTTCGGAAATGCCATCGTGAAGCTATCAACCTCGAACGGTCTGGTGGTGAATGACTTCTGGGAACCCTGGAATACCGTGGCCGAGAGCAACGCCGACGTTGATCTTGGCTCGGGTGGCGCCATGCTTCTGCCCGATCTCACCGATAGCAGCGGGGCCGTGCACCAGCTTGTGGTGGTTGCCGGTAAGGACACAAACATCTATGTTGCCGACCGCAACAATCTAGGCAAGTTTGCCGGAGGTAACAGCAACTCCAGCCTGTACCAAGAGATCCCCGGCGCGCTGCCGAATGGTGAATGGGCCGGGCCGGCTTACTTTAACAACACTGTCTATTTCGGCGGGGTTGGCGATAGTTTGAAGGCGTACAGCGTCGCAAACGCGAAGTTGAGTTCTACGCCGGCAAGCCAGTCCAGCGCTACCTTCGGCTATCCCGGGGCAACGCCTTCGGTGAGCTCCAACGGGGCGCAAGGTGGCATTGTGTGGGCGCTGCAAAGTTCGGAGGGAGCTCCCGCTGTGCTTCACGCCTATGACGCAGCTAATCTCGGAAATGAGATTTACAACAGCGAACAAGCTGCCAAGGGTCGCGACGCTTTCGGTAACGGCAACAAGTTTGTCACGCCGGTGGTGAGCAATGGCATGGTCTTTGTTGGAACGCCCTCCAGCGTTGCGATCTTTGGCCTGCTGCCGAGATGATCTCAGTCTTCGGTTGAAGCGCTGGCGGTATCCGCGTCTGCGCTAGCGCGCGTCGGTGCACTATCTGCCGGGGCGGAGTCGTCAATCTGTGCCGCCGCAAACGGGTGTGGCGCTGTTGGACCCTGGCCGAGGCTCTCGCCCGCTGCCTGCATGGTTTTGCCGCCGATCGCACCGCTTACCGCGGAGTCCATCATCAACTCTGCAAGGCGCCGCGTCTTCTGGTCCAACTGCTCGATGGCTTTCCGGATGATCCGATGATCGTCGCCTGCCATGGAGGCCTTCAGCTCCATTGTGGCGGCCTTGATCTCCTCGTGCTCCGTAGAAGTTAATTGCTGCCACACAGGCTGCGTTGCCGCCTTTTCGACAGCTTCCTGAATGGTCTGCCCTTCGTTTTTCGCTTCAATCACCTGGCGCTCGCGGAGATCGTCTTCGGCCATGTCGAAGCTCTCCAGGATCATCGATTCCACCTGGTCATCCGTAAGGCCATAGGTGGGTTTGACCTCCACCTGTGCTTCCTGGCCGCTGCGCTGCTCGCGCGCGCTTACCTGCAGTATGCCGTTGGCATCGATCAGGAACTTGACTTCGACACGTGGCATGCCGGCACTCATCGGGGGTATGCCCTTGAGATCGAAACGGGCGAGCGAACGGCAGTCTTTGGCCAGCTCCCGCTCACCCTGTAGCACGTGGATGGCTACGGCAATCTGTCCGTCCACGGCCGTGGTGTAGTGCTCGGTTGCCGAGGCGGGGATGGTTGAGTTTCGTTGAATCACCCGCGACATGACGCCTCCATAGGCCTCAATGCCCAGGCTCAAGGGAGTGACATCCAGCAGCAGCAGCTCGTCGGTTGCGGCGTTTTCCTGCCCTGAGAGGATCTGCGCCTGCACCGCCGCGCCCAAGGCCACGACTTCATCCGGATTCAACTCCGTGTGCAGCTTCTTTCCACGGGTCTCCAGGTTGAACAGTTTTGACACCAGAGCGCGCACCGAAGGAATGCGGGTTGACCCGCCTACCATGACAACTTCATCGATGCCTTCGGGCGTCAGCTGGGCATCCCGCAGTGCCTGACGGACGGGCCCCGCAGTCCTCTCGACCACGCCTGCAACCAGGCTGTCGAACTGATCTCGTGTGATCTCGCGCAGATACTGCCTGCCGTCCGGAAGCTCAAGCTGCAAGCGTGCACTCGGCTGCGAAGACAAGGCGATTTTGGCGTCGATGACCGCCCGGCGCAACGCCTGAATCACTTCGGGGTGGCCACTCACATCCAGGCCGAGATCCCCTTTCATGTCGTCTACCGCTACTGCAATGAGGAGGTTGTCAATATCGTCGCCGCCGAGATGCGTGTCGCCTCCTGTGGAGATGACTTCAAAGATCCCTTCATGCAGCTTGAGGATGGAGACATCGAAGGTTCCACCACCGAAGTCATAGACAGCTATGACGCCATCCTTGCCGCCATGCAGCTTGTCGAGACCGTAGGCAAGGGCCGCTGCTGTCGGCTCATTTACGAGCCGTAACACTTCGAGACCCGCGATCCTCCCTGCGTCCTTGGTAGCTTGCCGCTGGGCATCATTGAAATAGGCGGGCACCGTGATGACGGCCTTCGTGACCGGGGCACCGAAGAAGCGCTCGGCATTGCGCTTGAGCTGCAGCAATACGTAGGCGGAGATCTCCGGCGGCGTGAGGGTGAGGCCACCGACATTGAGTCGCAGGACCTCACCCGGTTTCAAGCCCTCCGCGAGTTTGAACGGGAAGAGCTTTAACTCCGGCTCCACGTCTGTCAGATCGCGACCCATCAGACGCTTCACGCTATAGATTGCATTTTCCGGATGGTGCAGCAGGGTTTCGCGCGCGCCATTGCCGACCGCCCAACCACCGTCGGTGGCTTCGGCCGTGTCATAACTGAAGGCCACCACGCTCGGCACAATGGCCGAGCCATCTTCACCGGGGATGACGGCCGGCTGGTCGCCCTGCATGAAGGCCACCAGCGAGTTTGTCGTTCCAAGGTCAATCCCCACCACGCGTTGAAGTTCTGCCACAGCCACTCCTTGCGCGGTCATCCGCACGCGCCTGTTGTTATTGTCGCCTGTCAAACGAATCCTCTGTACAGATGCCGTCCGCGGCGACGATGATGCTGCAAGGAGGCACCGCATCCTATGGCAGACACGGCCCAGATGACCCATCCACACGGTTCGACGCTCATTCCCAGCCTTCGCTATCGCGACGCGCAAGCCGCCATTGAGTTCCTCGAACGTGCGTTTGGCTTCGTGCGTCACGCTGTGTACTCCGGTGAGAATGGAACGGTGGCGCACGCCGAACTGCGCCACGGCAGTGGCATGATCATGCTCGGCTCAGCCAGCAATCCCAGCCCGAATAAACAGCTTTACGCCACGCCCGGCGAGATTGACGGCCGTGTGACCTCGCCGCTCTACCTCGTGGTTCCAGATTGCAAGCCGGTGTGGGAAAGTGCGCAAGCAGCCGGTGCCGAGGTGGTGGCGGCGCCGGAAATGATGAGTTACGGGGGGCTTGCCTTTTCGGTCCGCGACCCCGAAGGGTACCTCTGGTCGGTGGGCGAATACGACCCCTGGACCGCACTTGAACCTACAAACACGGCTCAGTCCGCATCCAATGCCCTATGAGTGAAGAAAAGGCCCGTCCTTACGTCCATCTGCTGGAGGGCCGCGACCCTGCTGAGGTCTTGCGCGCAACCCCCTCGCGCCTGATGAAGGTGCTGACCGCGCTGACACCCGAAGCCATTGAGCACAAGCCGGCGCCGCACAAGTGGAGCATCCGGGAGATTCTCTGCCACATGGCCGATTGTGAGGTTGCCTGGGCGTGGAGACTCCGGGCGGTGTACGGCGCCGACAACCCCACCCTGCAGCCATTCGAGCAGGATGCGTGGGCCCGCGCCTATGACGGTGTGGAATACACGACCGAGGCCGCGCGCTCCACCTGGATTCCGCTTCGCCGCTGGAATCTGGCCCTGATCGACGGCTTATCCGAGGCCGATAAACACCGCCCCGCGACGCATCCCGAGCTCGGCGGCATTTCTTTGTGGAGCATTGTTGAGATTGCTGCGGGCCATGACCTGCACCACATCAATTCGCTGGAAAAGCTACTGGCCCAGGCTAGCTGAGGACAGTGGAAATCTGACTTTGGGCTGGTAGATGCGTGGTGTGGACGGAGATTTAGAGCCGGCTCACAGGGCGGGATCCAGGCTCGCATCGATGGTCACCAGGGAAGATACGCGTTGCGGGTGGTCCAGGCGTTCGCGCAACCGCAGGCATGGCCTCTCTACGGTGAGGTACAGAGCTCCTGCCATGCAGATGCATACGCCAAAGTAAATTGGCTGCATCACGTAGCTCTGCTCCGGGAGCCGCGGAAAGAAGTGAAGTAGAAGGTGCACTGCTTCCTTGTGGGTCAGGTACAAGCTGAACGCGAGCGTCGCCAGGAGTTGCGCTCCGGGGACCCGTATGCGCCCGAGCCATCCGTTGTTGCTCAGGGCAGATGCGGTAAGCAGGGCAAAGCCCGAGGCCAACAGGGGGTAGCCTGCGATATCCCACACGGCAGCTTTACCGGTGACTGATGTGAAGCGGGTCGACGAACACCAGATGGCCAGGGACACCACGGCAACGCCGCCTGCGGCCAGGCTGTGGCCCCGTTTGCGCAGACTCGCCCACCACCCGGGCCGGAACGTCTGCGTTAGCGCGAGCGCCACACCGGCGATCAAACCGTCCAGCCGCACATAGGTCGGGTAATACATCTTTTCGATGTACACGATGCTGAAGTTGTCACTGTCAGGGCTGACCGGCGTTAACGTGTGCAGCAGGACAAAGGTGCGCGCGAGGATCCCTGCGAGCAGGAGCGCGCCGAGCAGCGTGTGCGTCTTCCATGCGGCAGGCCGGCGCATGAGCCAGAGCGTCAGAACCGGCAGCACAAGGTAGAAGTGCTCCTCGACGCAGAGCGACCAGGCGTGCGAGAACGCCTGATTGTTGGCATAGTCGATCAGGAGATTCTCCGTGAAGGTGGCGAATTGCCACGGGGCCTGCAGACCCGGGGACTCGCGCCACACCGGCACAAGAACATACAGCGCGAGCACAACCGCAAACGCGGGTAGGATGCGGAACGCGCGTTTGCGATAGAAGGACCTGATGGAGAGACTGCCGCCGTGCAGATACGGGCGAAACATCTGCGACCCGATGAGGTAGCCGCTCAGCACGAAGAAGAGATCCACACCGATCCAGCCAAAGTGCGCAGGCGCATGGAGGGCTTCGGGGAAGTGGGCGTACAGGTGATAGGGCATTACCAGCAGGATAGCGAGCGCCCGCAAGGTATCCAGTCCGTGCAATCGTCCCTGAGATGGGGCACTTTGTGAACCTTTCGCTGGCTCCGATGTCACCCTAAGCCGCCTTGCCGTGCGCGGCGGCTGCCGTTGCCTGCTTCTCATACGCGTGTTCAAAAGCGAGACGAGCCTCTGTGACAGCAGCTTTGTATCCCTGCGGATCGATCCAGACCCGTTCACCCTCCGCCGGCATGCGCTTCCGCTTACCGGGCATGTCGAAGGTACTGCCGTGGGAAGCCAGAAAGATGTCGCACGGCAAGGTCGCGAGCACCGCGAAGCTATGGGTGTAATCCGCCGCGATGCCCGGGTAAGAGGATGGCCGGTCATGCTGAGCCAGCAGCCGGTATTCCGAGAGCACACTCCAACTGCCCACGATGACAACGTCCCGCAGCGCGGCCGCCGGCTCTCCCGGCAGATGCACCCGCAGCGTGAAGGTGGTGCATCCTTTGGTATGGCCTGCTGTCTTGTGCGCCACGACTCTCATACCGCCCACGTCAATGGCGTCGCCATCGTGCAGCACGCGATTGACGTGCGCTGCCGGGAACAGCATTTTGCCCTGATGGCCGAAGGCGAAGTCGGTTTTGCCTCCGCTTTCCATCACTTCCGCGTCGCCGTCCATGACCTCAAACCGGGCGCCTGTCTCGCGCAGAATCTGCGCTGCACCACCGGCATGATCGACGTGCGCATGGCTGATCAACAGCACCTTAATATCCCGCCAAGCGAAGCCAAGTTGTTCTACGCTGCGCCGTATCTGTGGGGGCGAACTGGTGTAGTTGGCATTGATGAGGATGTCCCCGGCCGGCGTCGTTACCAGGTAGGCCGCCAGATCGCGGCTGCCAACGTAGTACAGGTTGTCCGCGATGCGGAATGGCGGGACCGGTGTGATCCAATCAGCATTCACAGCCAGGCATGCGGGCACCACGGAAAGCAGAAGCAAACTGACCAGTATGCGAGGGATCCATGACCGAAGCTGCGAAACCATACCTTCTCTGCTTACCAGACTTCCTGCGAAAAGCAGCAAAGCGGGCATCGACCTGGTTACCCCCTGCCTAGACCAGTCGAAAACGTTCCCGCATGAGGCGTTGGAATCGAGGCTTCCAGATCAGGTCATAGGCGAGCTCCTTGCCGGGGAACATTGCCAGCGCGGCGGTTCGCGCGTCGGCAACCATGGCCGCAGCGTCGTCGTAGCTCAGGGTGTGGTCCTGCGCGATCACGCCCATCACCATGTTCATCATGACCTGAAGGCGCCGCAGCAGCTTGGCTTCTTCGAGGGCGGCGGCGGCATTGGGTTGCGGAGTTGCGGAAGGGTTTGTGGGCTGATGCTGCCCATCCTGCATGGTTTCGGAATCCTTCTGCGACTCGTCCAATCGTGCCTCCCTGCCGCCGTGCAAACTGTCGTGAAATCAGTTATACGCCGCTCCCGTTGTCACGGTCCCGTCCCCTCCCAAGAGGAGAGTTTCCAGGCCAAAGCGGTCGGTCCGGAACGTTCGTACATGTGCGGTTTCGAGGCGTTCCAGCACCTCCCAGCGAGGATGGCCGAAGGTATTTCGCTGTCCCACGCTGATGACCGCAGCTTTTGGGGCGATGGCTGCGAGGAACTGCGGGTTGGTTGACGTCCGGCTGCCATGGTGACCCACCTTCAGCAGGGTGACGGGCGCCAAGCGGCCGTGCGCGATCATGGCCGCCTCACTTGGAGCCTCGGCGTCTCCTTCGAGCAAAACGCTCGCTTTACGCCAGTCCAGACGAAGGACGAGCGAATCGTCGTTGCGCGCATCACCATAGTTGGCGTAACCGCGCTCCGGGGACAGCACCGTGGTCTGCAGACCACCCCAGGGGAAGGCATCGCCCGCGGCAAGCCAGCGCACCTGGACGCCGAGCGCGTCCGCCTGTGCCAGCAGGTCCCGCAAGGCTGTCGATGTACCCGGTTCCAGACTCAACCACATTTCCCGGGGATGGAAGTCCCGCAGCACGGCCGGCATGCCGCCGATGTGATCGCTATGACCGTGGGTGATGACCACGGCATCCAGTCTGCGGAGATGCCGCGACCACAGGTATGGCGCGACTACCTGCTCGCCCACATCCCACTTTGTTGCGATTCTGCCCACGGGTCCGCCCGCGTCGACCAGCATGGTGCGGCCCTCCGGCGACACGACGAGAAGGGAGTCCCCCTGTCCGACATCGATCGCCGTGACCTCCAGTTCATCCGGATGCAGCTGCGGGCGCGTTGGCCATAGCACCACGAGGGGAAGCGCGAGCGCGGCCATAGCCCCGCCCAGGGCCAAGGCCGGCCGCCGCGCACGCAGGGCCCAGATGGCGAACGCGATCAGGATTCCAAAGAGAAGAATGGCCATCCAGGGTGGAGGCGGCACGCGCAGGTCGCCCATCCGGGCTCGCCCCAAGGCGTTTACCACCGCCCGGACGAGATGCAGCAAACCAGCCGTGACAACCGCTGGAACCACAGCAAGCCACGGGCTCAGCAGCCCACACCCAAATGTCATCACCGCTGATCCGGCCAGGGCGACAGCCAGAGGCGCAACAAAGAGGTTCCCCGGCAACGCGAGCGGCACCATGCGATGGAAGTACACAGCCATCGGGAGCGCCATACAGAGCTCGATTGCTGCCGATAAGAGGATCATCTCTGCCACGACCACTATCCCGCCGGCCGCACGGACAGGAAGTACCTCCGCCCATGAACCGAGCAGATCTGCGCAAAGCCGCCCCCAGCACCGCAGCCAGACGCGCCTGGCGGTGATTGCGGGTGGTAGCGCGCTATCTACCTCCAGTAGATCGAGGTTGCGGATCGCGGAACGCCAGCCGCCCAGCGAACGCGCTCCCGCCGGAACCGCGATGCCCGCAACGGCGACGATCACCAGTGCCGTCATCTGGAAGCTCGCCCCATACAACGCCCGCGGATCGGCCACAAGAATCAACAGCGCGGCTACTCCCAGTGCGTTCAGGCCGGATCGCTGCCGGTCCAGCGCCTGGGCGATCAGGTAGAGCGAACTCATCGCGAGAGCCCGCTGCGCAGGGACGCCGAAGCCGGTGAGCAGCGCGTACGCGAGGGCTATCCCGACCGTAAGCCCGACGGCAGGAAACTCCGGCATGCGTGAGCGCCGCAGGAGCCAGAAAACGGCACCTGTCAGGATCGTGACATGCAGCCCGGAGACAACAAACAGATGAAATGTCCCGGTCCGCTCGAAGCCGGCGCGCTGTTCTGAGGTCAACAGGGTCCGGTCTCCAAACAGCATTGCTGCCAGCATGCCGGTGTCCTGGGTGGTTAAGCGCAGCCGACCCGGAAGGGTGCGGATCGGCGCTGATGCGGGTAGACGTTCGAGCCGCGTGGCCGCCCAGTGCTGCATTTCGGCCAGGCGGCAGCGAACGTCCGGTGCGTCGTGACGCACGATTTTTACCTTGCCTAATTTCGTCGTTCCTGAAGCCGCGATGCCCTGGCCCAGAAGCCAATCCGAGTAGGAAAACGCACCTGGATCGCGGTAGATCTCCGGCTCCTTGAGGCGGACTGGCGCTTCGAGCACGTCTCCGCAGCGCAGCGGCACCATGCCCCCGATGACTGTGATCCGCAGGCCGCCCTGTGTTGGCGTCATGGTGGAGATGTCAGGTGTCACCTGCTCCACGGCCTCGAGCGCGAGATCCACGCTTTGGATTTCGGGGCCTGCCTCCGCTTCCCATCCGCCCGGTTCGATCTGCCATGCTTCCCGGCCCAGAAGTGGTGCACCCTGGAGGGGCTTTTCCTCCTGTAAAGATCGCACCGCGACGACGCGGCCACGCACCGTGCGGCTTAATCCATCGGCGAGGGCATGCACCGCGGCCTGGCGGTCGATGGGCGTTTGCACCTGAGCGGACCAGCAGCCTACCGCGGCCCAGAGCCCGAGGACCGGAAGCCATGCAGCGTGCGGCCCCCCCCAGCGGAGGCCGACCAGGGCCAAAGCAGCCAACACGGCGCAAGAGAGGGTCAGCGTCATGGGCGGGTGCCACTGCCGCGCGCAAAGGATTCCGGCGGCGAAAGCCAGCGCGGAAGCCAACATGGGAAGGCCGCGCGCTCGCAGAGGTTCGACGGGCGCGGGGCCATCCATCCAGAATGTGGCAGCACCAGAGCTCAGCATAAGGGAGCGCTACCCGCCCCGAAGACCAGGGACGAAAACTTACCTTCGCTAGGCTCACATACCCGTATGGTGTAGCGCTATGACCGTTTCGAGGTGGTAGGTCTGTGGGAAAAGGTCCACCATGTGCAGATCTGTGATGCGATAGCGCCTGGCGAGCAGCACCGCCAGGTCACGCGCCAGCGTCGTCGGATCGCAGGATACATACACAATCTGTGAAGGCGCGAAATGCGCCAAGAGTTCACAAGCCTCCTCGCCCGCTCCGGCTCGGGGCGGATCCAGAACAATGAGGTCCGGCCGCTCCCTTTGCACGACGGCCTTGCGAAGGAAGCGGAGTGCTGTATCCGCGACAGCGTGATCCCCGGCCCGCCGCAACCCACGTCGCAACTCTTCAACGGCCGCCGGATTAGCCTCGACCGCCGTGACTTGCGCGAAACGCTCTGCCAGCGCTCGCGCAAACAACCCTACACCGGCGTAAAGATCCCAGGCCAAATTGCCGCGCCGCTCCGCGCAGACTGTCGCCACCATTCCTGGCACCAGAAAGCGGTTCACCTGGAAGAAACTCCCGCGCTTGAGGAAGAAGCTCTGCGAACCGACTTTATAGGACATTCCCTCCGCGCCCGTCGAGGCAAGCAGCTCGGTAGCCCGTCCGGATGCCACGTGCAGCCGCGACGCTGCCAACGCTTCCACGGGCGATCCCGCGTCCGCGAGCCATCGCGCCAGGCGCTCCAGTCCACCTCTGCGGGGCGGTGGAGCGCCGGGGCAGAGCAGATGCACCTGGACCCGCTGGGCTTCTTCGTCGCAGGCGATCTCCACCTCAGCCGCGGACTTTAGCCACTCCGCCGCATCCCGCTGTCCGCTCGCGGCGTCCATCAAAGTCTCCGCTGTACGCCACAGGATGGGCGCAGCGATGGGGCACATGCGCACTGGCAGAAACTCTTTCGATCCCCGCACGCTGTACCCCAGCCGCAACACCCCATTGGTAGACCGAACGCGCAGCCGAATCCGGTTGCGATACCCCCAAGGCGCCGGCGAGCCCAGAGTCTGTACCTCAGGCACGTCCAGGATTCCTCCCCGCGCCAAAGTCTCGCGCAGGATGTCGGCCTTCATTCGCAGCTGTTCCGGATAAGTGGCCATCTGGTACTGACACCCGCCGCAAATTCCGAAATGAACGCACTGCGCCTCCACACGCTCCGCGGAGGCCTGAATGACGTGGAGCCCCGCTGGGCCGCCCTGCTCGACCTGCTCGCCGGGCAGGGCAAACGGCACCATGACCACCTCACCAGCAGACGTGCGGGCCAGTCCATCCCCGCCGTAGACGGCTTTTTCTATGCGCAGCGGAACGCGGTCTGTCACGATGCCCCCGATCCCGCTTCAGGGTCCTCGGCGCCTTCCGCCACGGGCATGTAGAAGAGACTCAAGCGCGGCAACGCCCTAGCTTCAAACAGCCGCTTATGCACAAACTGCTCTCGCACCTGCCGCAACTGCACGGCACCCAGCCGCGCACGATACGGTGCAAGCTCCCGCTCCGCAGCCTCGCGCGCGGCGAGCAACTCCGCTTCCGGAAGGCTCGCCAGCAACGCTGCTTGCAAGCGCTCTTCCAGCACTGTCAGCGTTCTGTCCAAATCGTCCAGCGCTGGATGGGTTCCTCTCCTCACCTCTTCGGCTAACTCGAGCAAACGCGCGGCTGTCGTTTGCAAGGTGTCCTGAAGTGGCTTTTGAGCGACTCCAGATGCAAGCGCCCGCTTCTCTAACGCGGCGGCATTCGCAGTTAGGAATTTCGCAACCCGCTCCATCTCGAACCCTGTTGGGATCCCCGCTGGCGGGTCAGTTCTGCCCCCAATTGAAGCCTCTGCCATGGCCGCCGCCGCTTCCATCACCGCCTGCGCGCACCAAGCCAGGCCATTCACTTTGGCAAGCCGTCCCCGTGAGCGCGCCTTGCGGGTCTCGTACTTTTCAAATGCCGCATCGATCCCCCGCAACACCGCGGCGAGCGGAACCCCCGCCTCGCGCCAGGTCTCAATCAGAGCCCAGTCGAGCGTGGAGAGCAGCAGCAACGACCCGCGCCGCGCGGTGAAACGCTCTTCGACCTCACTGAAGTACTCAAAATAGTTCATAGACGGTGGCAGTACGGAGGCGTGCCCTACTTTTTTCCCCGCGCCCGTTCGCTATTTCTCTCCCAGATCAAGCGGAGGCCATTCAGCGTCAGCATGGGCTCCACGCGCTGGATGTGCTTGCAGTCGGGTGCGATGAGGTTGGCCAGGCCGCCTGTAGCCACGGTCTTCGTCTCCGGCCCGAGCTCGTGGATCATGCGCTCCAGGATGCCGTCCACCAGCCCGATATAACCGTAGTAAAGCCCAATCTGGATGTTGTCGGTTGTATTGGTGCCGATGATTTTGGCGGGCTTCTTGATCTCCACGCGCGTCAGTCGGGCGGCGCGGGCAAACAGCGCTTCCGCCGAGATGCCAAGTCCTGGCGCGATTGCGCCACCCAGAAATTCACCCTTACGGGAGACCACATCGAACGTTGTCGCCGTGCCTAGATCCACCACTATGGAGGGGCCGCCCAGCAGATCGAACGCCCCTGCGCAGTTGACGATCCTGTCCGCACCCGCTTCGTTCGGGTTGTCCGTCAGCACGGGCACACCGGTCTTCACACCCGGCCCCACAAACAGGGCACGCACTCCGAAGAGGCTTTCGGAAAGGCTTCGGAAGGTGCTATCGAGCGGCGGCACAACGGATGAAATTGCCACGCCCGTTACGTCGGTGGTGTTCAGTCCATGCATGGCAAACAGCGCCTGGAGAAGCACGGCAACTTCGTCGCCGGTCTGCCGGATGGGGGTGGTGATGCGCCAGTCGGCGATTACCTTAGCGGGATCCCCAGACCCGGTGCCCGCAAAGAGCCCAAGGACCGTATTTGTGTTGCCGACGTCCATTGTCAGGAGCATGTAGAGGGTCTTCCCGTAGCAAAGGTCATGGGGCTTACGCTTCGCGCACACCGCCGGAGCGCACCGTACGCCGGGTACCATCGTCGCTGTTCACCAGCAAAAATCCCTGCGCATCCAGCCCGGTCGTCACGCCAGTATAGCCGCCCTCCTCGGGCACATAAACCCGCTTTCCCCGTAGCCACGTCGAGGCTGCTTCCAGGCGCGGCCTTACGCCAGGCCCCTTCTCCCCGCCGGCGAAGTTTTCTTCTTCTTCACGCAGGAGTGCATCGAGTCTTTTCAGCAGTGCAATCAGCAGCGGCTGCCTGTCCGGCACCTGCCATCCCTCCAGAAACAACGAAGACGCGAGTGTTCGCAACTCCGGCGGGAAACTTCGGTGCGCAACGTTGACGCCAATACCAATTACGGCATAGCGCAACAGCCCCTGCGGCTCGGAGCCGAGAGCGGCCTCCACCAGAACGCCACCTAATTTGCGGCTCCGTTCGAGCGTCACCGGCCGTGTCACCAGATCGTTCGGCCAGCGAAGATCCGCGGTGATGCCCGTGACCTCTCGAATCGCTTCCCACGCAGCAAGCCCCGCGGTCAGTGAAAGGCTCGACGGCAAGGAGGCCGTGGCTGGGAGCCGCGGCGTAAACAGAGCGCTCACATACAAGCCGTCGCCCGGTGCAGAATGCCAGGCATGGCCTCCACGGCCCCGCCCCGCCGTCTGCGAGTCGGCCACCCACGCACCGCAGGCAACCCCCCGCTGCGCTGCATCCAGGGCTAAGTTGTTGGTCGACTCAACCTCGGCGAGGTGGTGCACATGCCCCCCCAGACGCGTTCCCGCGAGAGCTGTATTGACCTCTGCAGCATCGATCGTATTTCCCTGGCGTACAGTCGCAGACATCCGTTGCCTATCGTAACGCGGCTAATCCCTTCAACCTGCATCCAATCCAACGAAGCGCAGACGGTTCGCGCCGGGCCTTGAGACCTGATACCGCCAATGACTGAAGAACTGACCGTACCGCTCACACATCAGGCTGCCACGCTGCTCATTCTTGCGCTGCCGGTCGCCTGCGCCGCCTGGACCGTCACCCACGAAGAGGTTTTTCGGGAACCCCGTGAGTTCTGCAAGGAACGAAGTCAGACCAGCAAGGTTCTGCCCGAACGCAAGTTTTTCTATCTTTTCACCTGCGAATACTGCTTCTCGCATTACGTCTCAGCCTTTGCCCTGTTGCTGTTCCATTTCCAATTGCTGTACGCCGGCTGGCGAGGATACATCATTGCGTGGCTCGGTCTTGTGTGGCTTGCCAACTTCTACATGAGCATGTACAACCGCCTTCGCCTAGACATCAAGCACGAAAACGTCATGATCGCCGTTGAACAGGAAGCATTGCCGGCTGATTCTCCCCAAGCTAAATAGCGCTTCGGGCTAACGCCCCGCCGCCGGGTGTCATCACATCCAGCGAGAGGTTACTCGAAATGGCAGCAGACGATAACACACCGGAGCAACCCTCGCGGGAGCCCCGCGGCTTCGGGGAGCATACCCGCGGGCTCGCAGGCGAGTATGCTCACGAGCAGGGCTGGGGTCTCGATGAAGAAGAGCGCACCAAGCAGCCCGCGGCCGCACAAGACACCGACGGCGGCACTGACTACGAATATGGTGCGCGCGATTTCGGCGATGACCCAGTGAACACGGCCATCGAACACAATGAATCGTCACAGAACGGCTCTGAATCAGCCAAAACCACAAGCGGCAAGGAGTAGGTACAGCTATGTCGACCGATCATACCCACGCGGGGAAAGACTCAATTGAAGCTATGAAGGAGAATGATGCGCATAGCGTCGGGACCAACGACGCTGTACCGGGCGGCGCACATGCCCACTCGCCTGCCGCGCACGAGACTGGACCCAAGGCCCATACGAAGCCTGTAGGCGATCAGAGAGCCATTGCGGATAAGGAAGAGACGATTCGCGAGACCACGGGTGGAAAGAATCATCGCAACGGGTAAGTGAAGTTACACAAGGAAATGGGCACCTCTCCAGGAGGTGCCCATTGCATTGGTGAAGGAGTTGAACTACTTTCCTACAACCTTTTCCTGCTCGGAACGCTCGGCGCTGCCCGAATGGCTTGTGATGCCGCTGCCTGCGCCGGTCGGCAGTGTTGGCGTCTGGGATCCCGTGTTCTGTGTTCCTTCGTCGATGGACTTTGGTTGATTGTCCCGTCCCGCGGTTGAGTGGAAGGAGCGATTGCCTGCGGTTTGGGCCCCATCGCTGTTGTCATAGAGCGTCGGATCTGCGCGCAAGGAATCCTGGGGGTTCATGTTGGGTTCCAAATCCATCTCGGCTGAGTTCACATCCTGCTCTGTGTTTGTATGCGGTGTCGTCTGAACTGCCATGGTATTTCTCCTCGTCACTGTAAGACGCCGGGAAGGTGTTCGCCGGGTGCCTTCAAGGCGCCTGTAGATCGCGCAAGGATGCTTCTACTTTGGCCTTCAAAGCCGCTGTCTCCTTCGCCTGCCTGCGCAAGCCATCGACAATGTGCGCCGGGGCCTTCGCCAGAAAGCTCTCGCTGCCCAACTGCTTTTCCGCGCTCTGCAGGCCTTTGTCCAGCCGGGCCAACTCCCTGGTCAGCCGCTCACGCTCCGCAGCGACATCTACCTGTCGCTCATACATGACAGCCACATCAAACGATGCCGTTGATCGTGCATTGCCGCCGCTCAGCGCAGAGCCGACCAGCTCGGCACCACTCACCCGTGCCAGCCGTGCCAGCAGATCCTGGTGCGCATCCACCAGTGCGGCCACGCGGTTCGACGCATGCACCTGGATCGGAGCAGCCTCTTTTTCCGGCACGCCGAGTTCCTTGCGCAGCGCGCGCACCGTCACCACCATCTCCTGCAGAGTCTCCATTGCTTCCACGCTAACAGCGTCAGCAGGGAAGTCACCGGGCTGCGGAAAGCGGGTAAGTGCAATGCTTTTTGACGGTGCGGCCACGCCCACCTGCCCATGCAGTGCGTGCCAAAGCTCTTCCGTGAGGAAGGGCATGAAGGGTGACAGCAATCGCAGCGCCGCCTCGAACACACTTACCAGTGCACCCAAGGTGAGCGCGGTCTCGGGCGTCCTCTCCCCTTCAAAGATCAATCGGAGCTTTACCAGTTCCAGGTACCAGTCGCAGAACTCACCCCAAAAGAACTGGTACACCGCCTGTGCCGCCTCATCGAACCGGTACGTCGCAAGTGAACGCTCCACAGCCGCGGTCACAGCATGAAGCTTCGCAAAGATCCATCGCGTCTCCAACGGCGTCGCATCCGGCAGGGCGCCAAGCGGCTCAACTGCCGCCGTGGCCAGAGGCGAATGCAAGCTCACGCGGTACCCTGCATCGCGTCCGCGCTCCACCTGCATCGCCAGGAACCGCGCCGCATTCCAAACTTTATTCGCAAACGCGCGGTAGCCTTCTGTGCGTGCTTCGTTGAAGGCGATATCGGTCCCTGGTGAGGCCTGCGACGCCAGCGTGAACCGCACTGCATCGGTCCCGTAGCGCGTGATGATCTCGATGGGATCGATCACGTTGCCCTTGGTCTTCGACATCTTTTCGCGGTTTGCATCCCGGATCAGTCCGTGGATGTAGACCTCGCGGAACGGCACCGTATCCGCAAGCGTTCTACTCGACCCATCCGGCAGAGGCACATCCGTCATCAGATGACAGCCCAGCATGATCATGCGCGCCACCCAGAAGAACAAGATGTCGAAGCCTGTCACTAATAAGTCAGTGGGATAAAACGCGGCCAGATCGGGCGTGAGCGTGTTTGATCCATCCCATCCGAAGACAGTGAAAGGCAGCAGCCCTGAGCTGAACCATGTGTCCAGCACATCAGTCTCCTGCCTGATGTCGGTGATGCCGCATCCAGAACACGACGTTGGCGTTTCGACGGCAACATCAATCTTGCCGCAAGCGCCGCAATGCCACGCCGGGATGCGGTGTCCCCACCACAACTGCCGCGACAGACACCAGTCATGCAGGTTATTCATCCATTCGAAATAGGTTTTTGCGTAGTTCTCCGGCGTGAAGCGCACGTGGCCGTCGCTCACCGCTGCAATTGCCTTCGCCGCTATCGTCTCGCCACCTCCCTCAGGTTGTTTGCTGACCGCCAGGAACCACTGCATCGATAAGCGCGGCTCTATCGTTGCCCCCGTACGCTGGCTTGTCGCTACCGACATCGCATGATCCTTCACCGCGACCAGCAAGCCCGCAGTTTCCAGATCGGCAAGCACTCGTTCCCTCGCCTCATAGCGTTCCAGACCGTCATACGGCGAGCCCGCCAGCTTGATGCGCGCCTGCTCGTCCATGATGTTCAACTGCGGCAGGTGATGTCTCTGCCCGATCGCAAAGTCATTTGGATCATGCGCCGGCGTCACCTTCACTGCACCGGTTCCAAACTCCGGATTCGCCCATTCATCGGCGATGACCGGGATCTCACGGTCCGGCTTTCCAGCCGCGGCGCTCAGCGGCAGAACGAGCATCTTGCCGACCATGCCGGCATAGCGCGGATCCGACGGGTTCACCGCAACCGCCACATCGCCGAGCATCGTCTCCGGCCGTGTTGTTGCGATGGTGATGGAACCGGAGCCGTCCGCAAGCGGGTAGCGCACTTCGTAGAGCTTCCCCGCGCGTTCCTCATGTATGACCTCAAGATCGCTCACTGCCGATTGCAGGTGCGGATCCCAGTTCACGATGTAGGCGCCGCGATAGATGAGCCCCTGCTGCCAGAGTCGCACAAACGCCTCGCGCACCGCGAGACTCAGCCGTTCGTCCATGGTGAAGTACTCGCGGGTCCAGTCAACGCTCGCACCCAACCGCCGCATCTGCTCGGTGATCGCCCCGCCGTACTGCTTTTTCCAGCTCCACACACGATCGGTGAATGCCTCGCGCCCAAGCTCCTTCCGCGTCGGTCCGCCCTCCGCGTGGAGTTGCCGCTCCACCATCATTTGTGTGGCGATACCCGCGTGATCGGTGCCCGGTACCCACACGCTTTCTTCGCCCAGCATGCGATGCCAGCGCGCGAGGATGTCCATCTCCGTCTGGTTCAGCATGTGTCCCATGTGCAGGCGCCCCGTGACATTTGGCGGCGGCAGGAGCTGCACAAACGCCTTCGCGGCGGCGACGCCAGCCTCGTGTAGCGCCGGCGTTTCCACCGCAAACAGCTTCTCGTCAATCCAATACCGCGCCCACTTCTCCTCGATCGCCTGCGGGTCGTACGCCTTTGGCAGCTCAAAAGTCATATGCCATCAAGCCTAGCAGGGCACTGGATTTCAGAAGCTATAGCGCATCCCACCCTCCACCCGCCGCCCCGTATCGGCCGCATACGGTACGCCAAACAGCGGCGACCCCAGCACCCCGCCCACCGCTGTCACATTGGTGTGGTTTAAGACATTGGCTGACCGTAAGTTGACCGTCAGGACCTGCTGGTGCTCCGCCTTTGCATTGCGGCTTAACGTGAAGGCGCGTTGGATGTTGGTGTCCAGGTAAAACTGCCATGGCATTACGCCGAGGTTGCGTTGCAGCGCGCCTGTTCCGCCCGTAGCTGTCAGCAACCCGTAGCGCGTCTGGATCGCGCCCGCGGTTCCCGGGGACGCGTACTGCGGCCGGTCGTTGAAGTCGCCGTCCCCGTTGTTGTCGAAACCGGTTGTGATGTTGTAGTGCGCATTCCCGGTGCCATGGAAGTTGCCACTGACCACAATCTTGGCAGGCAAGGTAAGACTGGCATTGCCAAACAATTGCCAGACGCCTTGATTGCTGCGATGGGCGAACTCACCGGCATCGCTGTACGCGCTTTGCGGTTGAGAGAACTCGCTGTCATCGCTGTCGTCTACCAGGTTGACCCGTACCCCGCCGAAGAACAACTGCAGCCGCTTGAGGCTGTGCTGCTCGATCCCGGCGAAGGTCACATTTGCTCGCCCCTGTGCGCTATTTCCCAGCTGTAGCAAGTTAACGTTCGGCGCAAGGGGCCGCAAACCTGTCGGGCTCCCGTCCAGCGGCGTGTTCACGTTCACCGTTCTTGCGATGTTCCACAACCGCCCGACGTAGTAGTCCAGCGAGAGGTTCCATCCAAAGGGAAGAGCCCGGGTGCCGCCGATGTTCTCGATTGCATAGCTTCCATTCGACAACTTTGGCGCCAGTGTCCGCATGCTGGTGATCACCGTACCGCTGCCGAGCGGGTTGCAACCTGTATTCGTGCCGGCAGGGCAGTACTGCGGGTTGTAGACAGTGCTGGTGACGCGGGACGTTCCGTTCTCGCGCGTCAGTTCAAGCCAGTCCGCGCCATTAAACTGCGTCGCAAACAGCCCCGCATGGGCATGCAGCGTCCATGTCCCTTTCTTGGTGGGCGACCACAGAATGCCGAGCCGGGGTGTTACACCGCTCAGTGTCACAGGGTCGTTTTGCAGAGCCCAGCGGAGGCCGGAAGAAAGGTGCACACCCTTGCCCACGTTCCAGTCATCCTGCACATAGAGGGCATCCCGAAACTGTGAAAAGCTCAGCAGCGGCGTTCCGGATACGTTTGTGAACGCCGTGGGTGTACCGCCGGGCAAATGCAGTAGCGCCCGGCGGTACTGCTCTACGCCAGTGATCGTCTCGGTCTCTGAGCCCACGGCCTGCCCGTTCGCACCCAGCACAGGAGCCACGCCACCGCCGAACTGGTATGAACCATTGAAGTAGAGGGTCTCCTGATCCTTGCTGTGGCGATTGAGATGGAACTGCGTTCCAAACTTGAACAGGTGCTTCCCCTTGGTGATGATGGCGTCGTCGTCAGCCTCCATAATGAAGATATGGGAGCGCTGGTTGCCGACTGTTGCGCCGCCGCCGGTAAAAGCGCCCGCTATCCCTAACTGGGGTCCCGTGGAGACAGGGACATCCGTGGTGCCGTCCCATTCAAGGGAGGTCCGCGCTTCGTGCATCACGTGTGCGGAGAGGGTGGTCACATCCGTGATGCGGAAGACATGTTGCGTTTCTCCGTCGTCGTAACCCGCCTCTGCCAGCGTGGTCCCGCCCACACCCACATTCGACAGATGGTTCACGTTCGGGGCGTAGGTCGATATGAGCGTGTTCTTCGCGCCAAGCTGCCAGTCCACACGGGCCTCTCCCACCCATAGCCGCTGCGGCTCCGCCACATTCGCCACGATGTTCATGGCATTTCCGCCGCTGTCCAGACCCACGGCATTCACCACGCCGTAGTCGTTGATGGACCGGTGCTCCAGCGTGGCAGAGAAATCGGCTCCTTTGCGAATGGGTCCCGTCAATTCGAATCCATAGCGCTGCTTGCCCAGCGGCGCCTTGCTGCTCGAGAATGGGTCGCTGGCGTTCATCCAGGAACTGCTGTTGGTTGCGAAGAGTGCCCCGTGGAACGCACTCAGGCCAGGTTTGGTGTACACCTCGATGCGCCCACCATCAAACGGCGGCTCACGGTATTCGGCGGAATACATATCAGGGTTCACCTTGATGTAGGCAATGGAACTTTTTGGCGGCAGCTTGCTGGAATCCTGAAACCCATCCACTGAAATCGTTGTGTTTGCAGGATTGCCGCCGGAGGCCGCGCCCAGCTGCTGCAATTGACGCAGCAAGTCATCCGGGTCATCCGCGAGGGACTGCAGTTGCGTACCCGAAATTGTCTGCGCTGCGCCTGTGCCCTCCGTGCTCGGCGCGGCTTGTTCATCACCATTCACGTCTACGCCGATCTGCACCGTATCCGGCTGCAGCACAAGCTGTACATCTCCTGCATGCGGCAGCTTGACTTCCAACACCGCCGCGGCAAACCCATCGGCCTTTGCCGCCAGCTTGTGCGTGCCGCTCTCGACACACGCAAAACTAAAGCGACCGTCGCCGCCGCTCTTCGCGGAGATCTCGTTGTCAAGCGACACAACGGCACCTGGAACAAGTGCCAATGTGCTGTCACGCACTGATCCTGTCAACGTCGTCTGATGCGCTCCCTGACACGCCGCATCCGGCCCGGGGTTCACCTCGCCGGCCGCAAGGGCAGTGGGCATCGCAAGCGCCACGAGGGCGGCGGCGGAAACAAAGCTTCGCATGTTGAATCCTTAAAGAGACCAGTAAGGGGGATCGTGTGAGCCGCATATGCCGCGGCCCGCTTGCCTTCTTTGGCGTTAGAAACTCCTACGCTCACCCTAACGTTGCGGTTCCCGTCCCAGGATGCAAATTCGTTTGCTTTCTGCAACGAACCAAGGGATGCACGAGCATTGGCCCGCTGTAGACGAATTAAACAATCAACGAATCTACAAAGGCTTGTGAATCAAACGGCAAGATGTCTTCGATCTTCTCCCCCACGCCCGCATACCGCACCGGCAGTCCCAGTTCCCGCGCGATCGCGACAACGATCCCGCCCTTCGCCGTTCCATCCAGTTTCGTCAACACGATGCCCGTTACCCTGGCCGCCTCAGTGAAGAGACGCGCCTGCTGCATCCCGTTCTGGCCGGTCGTTGCATCGATCACGAGCAGCGTCTGGTGCGGCGACCCGGGTACCTGCCGCTCGGCGGTGCGGCGCATTTTGTCCAGTTCTTTCATCAGGTCCGTCTTCGTGTGCAGGCGCCCCGCGGTATCGACCAGAACAATCTCTGTATTGCGCGCCTTGGCCGCGGCCAGCGCGTCGTACAGCGCCGCGGAAGGATCGCCACCCTGCCTGGTCTTGATCATGTCTACCCCTGACCGCTGCGACCAAACCTCCAGTTGTTCTATTGCGGCGGCGCGAAAGGTATCCGCTGCGCACAACAGGACGGAGCGCCCTTCGCGGCGGTAGAGCGCCGATAGCTTGCCGCTAGTGGTCGTCTTCCCGGTTCCATTTACCCCGACCATCATGATGACTTCAGGTCCTGAAGCAGGATGCTTCACAGGGATTGCAACCGCATCCAGAATGCGCCGAATTTCATCCTTCAGCGCGACTTTGAGCTCCTCGCCATTGGCAAGTCCATGGCGCAGCGCTCGCTCGCGCAGCCGGCCGATAATCTCGTCGGTCGTCACAGCCCCAATGTCGGAGGCGAGCAGCGCAAACTCCAGATCGTCCAGCGAGGCCTCATCGACCTCGCGCGTAAGCGCAACCACGGACGCAATTGAGCTGGACAGCGACTCACGCGTCCGTGTGACTGCCTGCCGCATGCGCTCGAGAAAGCCCGTGGGCTTGCCTGTGTCCTCGACGGCGATCGCAGCCTCGATCTCCGGATCCTTCTCGCGCTTGCCGAACAAAGAAAACGCCATTGCCCCTCCAGTCTAACGAACGGGGCTTCTTTCATCGCATCACCGAACCCGTTTCGCCGCCCCGGGCGCACAGAGCCTCACAGCAGACAGGGGCATCTATACTTGAATCATGGCGATTTCGACCGAAAAAGCAGTTTCCACAAACCAGAATCCCCAGTCCCTTCCCCGGACTCTCGGCGAGCTCCGCCAAAGCCATTTCACCCCGGAGCTTGTGAACCGGAGTGTCAAGGACGAGATGCGCGACAACCTTATCGTTCGCCTGCGCGCGATTGCGCCCAGCGGCCGAGAAGAAGGGGAGCCCCTGTTTCCCGGAATTGTGGGTTATGACGATACGGTGGTTCCCCAGGTCGTCAACGCCGTTCTTTCCCGCCATAACTTCATTCTTCTCGGCCTTCGTGGTCAGGCCAAGAGCCGTATTCTGCGCTCGTTGACAAACCTCCTCGATCCCTGCATCCCGTACGTCGCAGGCTCGGAACTTCGCGACAATCCCTACCAGCCGCTGAGTCGCTTCGCCAAGGACCTCATCGCCGCCAAGGGTGACGAAACGCCGATTGCCTGGCTGAACCCCATCGATCGCTACGTCGAGAAACTTGCCACCCCTGACGTGACCGTAGCCGACCTTATCGGCGATGTGGACCCTATCAAGGCCGCACGCTCCGGCCAGGAACTCGGTTCGGAGCTCACGATGCACTACGGGCTGCTTCCCCGCGCGAACCGTGGTTTGTTTGCCATCAATGAGCTTCCCGATCTCGCTGGTAAGATCCAGGTCGCTCTCTTCAACATCATGCAGGAGGGGGACGTGCAGATAAAGGGCTACCCCGTCCGCCTTGAGCTTGATGTGGCTATCGTTTTCTCGGCCAACCCGGAGGACTACACCGCGCGCGGCAAGATCGTAACGCCGCTCAAGGACCGTATCGGCTCCGAGATTCGCACGCACTATCCGGAATCGATGGATGAGGCGATCACGATCACGGAACAGGAAGCCTGGACTGCCCGCGCCTACGCAGACATGCCCGGCCAAAGCGGTCCTGCCATTGAGAAGATCTTCATCCCGCATTACATTCGTCAGATCGTCGAGGGCGTTGCCTTCGCGGCTCGCGATGATAAGAAGGTCGACAAGAAATCCGGTGTCTCGCAACGGCTTCCCATCTCGACAATGGAACTTGTTGTCTCGAATGCGGAGCGCCGCGCTTTGCTCCACGGCGAGTCTCACGTTGTTCCTCGTGTGGGTGACATTATCGCCGCGCTGCCCGGCATTACCGGCAAGATTGAGCTTGAATACGAAGGCGAAATGCGGGGTTCGGAGATTGTCATTCGCGACATCATTCGCCAGTCCGTCGCCTCGGTCTATGACAGTTACTTCGCGGACACGAACACCCAGCAGATTGAGCAGTGGTTCAACCTTGGCGGCACGGTAGAACTCAACGACAAGCAGCCTTCAGAAAACGTCCTGAAATCGCTGAAGGAAATACAAGGTCTACTCGAGAAGCTAACGCCTTTGAAGGTCAACCAGTGGACCGAGCCCGAGATCACCGTGTCTGCCGCGGAGTTCCTGCTGGAAGGCATGACTGCCCACAAGCGGATCTCCCGCTCGGAAGCGCGCACCTTCTCCGCCGGGGAGAAACGCCGACGTAATGAGGATGCCTCGCAGCTGGCCGAGCGCGTGCGTGACCGCGAGAAAGAAAACTCCTTTAACCGCACTCGGCGCGGCTTTAACTAGAGCCGGTTCACGTTGCGTTCCGCCATGAACGCAGCGTGAACTACGGGGCGGGCGGGGTTCCCCAGATGACTATTCCGTTCTGCCGGGCCTTGCCATCAGCTCCCGTATCGCCTCGCGCGGAGCTTTGTTTTGGTGCAGAATCGCCGCCATCTGCTGTGTGATTGGCATTTCGACACCATACCGCGCCGCCAGACCCAGCGCTGCCGTTGTCGAGCGAACCCCTTCAGCCACCTTGCCGTTCAATCCTGCGAGAATCTCCGGCAGGTGCCGTCCCTTACCTAGCTCAACGCCCACGGTCCGATTCCGGCTCAAGCCACCGGTGCAGGTGAGCACCAGATCGCCCATGCCTGACAAGCCAGCCAGCGTCTCCCGCCGGCCACCGCAGGCCATTGCCAGCCTGGTAATTTCAGCCATCCCTCGCGTGATCAACGCTGCCCCGGAGTTCGCCCCGAGTTCCAACCCGGTCACGACGCCCGCTGCCAGCGCGATCACGTTCTTCAGCGCTCCACCCAGCTCCGTTCCGATCACATCCTGGTTCCGATAGACGCGCAGGCTCGGCGAAGTGAAATCATCCTGCAGCCGCTTGCCCAGCGCGTCTTCTTCCGCAGCAATCGTGATGGCGGTCGGCATTCCAGCCGCGACCTCCTGCGCAAAGGAAGGTCCACCCAGGGTTCCGAACGGGTTCTCCGGCGCATGCTCCGCGGCCACCTGCGCCATCCGCAAAAACGTCTTCTCCTCGATGCCCTTAGAAGCCGATAACAGCACCTGCTCCGGCTGCAAGGAAGGCCCAATCGCCTCCAGCACCGACCGCAGTGCCTGCGCCGGGGTTGCGCACAGGATCACCTCAGCACCGTCAATCGCCTCGGCGAGCCGGGCTGTCACCCGCACATTGGACGGCACCACGAACCCTGGCAGGTAGCGCATGTTCTCGCCGGTGTCCGCTAGCTCCTCCGCGTGCGCAGCCGAGTGCGCCCAGAGCGTCAATGTATGCCCGCCCCGCCGTGCAAGCGAGATCGTTAACGCTGTCCCCCAGGCCCCTGCTCCCACGACCGCCACCCTGCTCATGCGCGCGCCTGCTTTTCCTTCGCCGGTGCCTTCTTCCCTCCGAATCGGTTCTCCGTACCCGCCATGAGCCGCTGGATGTTCGCGTGGTGCTTCACAATGACCAGCAACGCCACGAAAATCACTCCAGCCAGAAACACAGGCGAGCGATCCGGCAGGAGCAGCATTGCGAAAACCGGCAACAGAGCCGCCGCCAGGATTGAGGCCAGGCTCACGATTCGCGAGATCAGCACCAACACAAGAAAGACCCCGACCAGCGCCAGCGCAATCGGCCACGCCAGCCCCAGGAAGACGCCCAGTGCCGTCGCTACACCCTTGCCGCCTTTGAATCCCAGCCACACTGGAAAGACATGCCCCACCACGGCCATCACCGCCGCCATCACCGCGAGCTGTGAAGGATATCCCGGCGCTCCCGGTGCAAGGTGCCGCGCAATGGAAACCGCCACGAGGCCTTTCGCAAGATCCAGCAGCAGCGTGAGTACACCCAGACCTTTGGCTCCTGAACGGACTACGTTGGTCGCGCCAATATTCCCGCTGCCAACCGCCCGAATATCTTCCTTACGGAAGAATCTCACGAGCAAGTACCCAAAGGGGATCGATCCCAGCAGGTAAGCCACCGCGAGCATAAGCATCCACACAGTCATAGGCGTCGCGTCCGAGTGTACCAAGTGCGGGTCACAGCAAGTGCCGTCGCAGCATCTCCAGCGCATGTTGGCTTGCCCATAGACGAACCCTTTCCCGGTCGCCCATCAGGTTGAACTGCTTCACCTGCGTGCCGTCCGCATCCGCCAGCCCGATGTACACCAGCCCCACCGGCTTACCCTGGTCCGGCCCGTCCGTGTACACCGTTGGCCCGGCGATGCCTGTGATGCTCAGGGCTAATTCCGTACCGAAGCGCTCCCGCGTCCCGGTCGCCAGCTGCCGCGCCACCTGCTCGCTGACCGCGCCATATTGCTCGAGCATCGCTGGTGGCACATCCGCACAGGCGGTCTTCATGGCGTTCGTATACACAACCGATCCGCCTACAAACGACCGCGATGCGTTGAGCACCGCTGTCAGCCGCTGAGACAGCAGCCCCCCGGTACAGCTCTCCGCCGCCGCCAGCCGCGCCTCCCGAAGTCCCAGCATGAGGAGGACGACCTCCTCCAGCGACTCCCCTTGCGACGAAAAAACATCATCGCCCATCTCCCGCTCTACTGCTTCCACCAGGGAAGAGACCCGCGCCTCAGCCTCCTCCATGGTGGGCTTTACACAAGAGAAGTGGAGTTGAATCTCGCCACCCCCTGCCAGGATGGTGGTTTCCACGTCCGGGTAGCTTCCGTAGATCGGCGCCGTTCTCGCGTCGACCTGCGACTCCGGAATGAGTGCCATGCGCAACACGCGCTTCGCCATGGAGCGCGGGGGAAGGGAAGCCGCCAAGCGTGGCTTGCACTCCTCATCGAAGAGCGGCTTCAACTCCTTTGGCGGCCCGGGGAGCAGAAT
>CAZZWG010000005.1:0-3283 GCA_964657685.1 Verrucomicrobia bacterium Tous-C9LFEB
TCCCGCCCCAGCTCACGATACGCCTCCGCTCCACGCGACCGAGGATCATAGGTCACCGCTGGCTGTCCATGACTCGGAGCCTCGGCCAGCCGAACATTCCTCGGTATGGTCGTCCCAAACAGCTTCTCCCCAAAAAAACCCGCCAGATTCTCCTTCACCTGCTGCGAAAGGTTAGTGCGATCGTCATACATCGTCAGCACCACGCCCTCCAATCCCAGGGACGGATTAAAACTGGCGGCAATCCGGTCCAGGGTAGACATCAGCTCCGAAATCCCCTCCAGTGCAAAATATTCTGCCTGCATCGGGACAAGTAGCCGGTCCGCCGCGACAAGGGCATTCAGCGTCAGCAAATCCAGCGCAGGAGGACAGTCCAGAAAAACAAATTCATAGGACCGTCGAACGGGCTCCAACGCTTCCCGAAGTCTAAATTCCCGCCTCTCCATCCCGACCAACTCCAAATTCGCACCAATCAGATTCCGCGTTCCGGGCACCAGGTGAAGCGCATCGATCCCGGTGCGGATCACTGCCCCGGATGCGGCAACCTCCCCAAGCAGAACGTCATAAACCGATGCCCGGCCTTCGACCCGCGCGAAACCCAGGCCACTCGTTGCATTGGCTTGTGGATCACAGTCGACCAGCAACACCGAGAATCCCTCTAACGCCAGAGAAGCGGCCAGATTGAGCGCTGTCGTGGTCTTTCCCACGCCGCCCTTCTGGTTCACCACTGCAATGACCCGGGAAGGAACGGACTTCGGGGCTGGGATGTCTGGGGAGTCTTTACGGTCCATGAAGGTACCGGCCCAGCCTAACAGAACCGCTCACTGCAGCGACTGTGGACATCAACCCTGTTCCACGTGGAACGATTTTGCGGACGCATATTTATGTTCCACGTGGAACATCTCCTACCCCACTCGATGCACCCGCACAAAGCTCCCGGACCGCTCCGGCATCGCAAAGACCTCCCCTCCACCCTCCACCCCCGTCATCTCCAGAAGCACCCCACCCGCCCGTACCCGTGAAAGCCCAACACCCACCATCGCCTCCATCTTGTCCACTGCCCGCATCGTCACCGCGTCAAAATGCCGGCCCGCCTCCATAGACTCCACGCGACTCCCAAAAACCTCACAGCCCAGGCCCAACGTCCGTACGACCTCGCGCAAAAAGGCCACCTTCTTTCCCTGCGACTCGGCCAACACCACCCGCAACGCCGGCAGCAACAACTGGATCGGAACGCCCGGAAAACCGGCACCTGACCCTAAATCCAGAACCTCCGCGCCCGCGCCGACAATCTCACCCAGGCGGCAGCCCGCAAACAGACTCTCCCCGAAATGCCGCCGCACCATTTCCGCCGGCTCGCGTACCGCCGACAAATTCATCCGACCATTCCACCTCACCAGCAGCGCCAGGTATGACTCCAACCCGGCATACAGCCGTTCATCCACCACCGCCCCCGCAGGAACCCTCACCAGGTACGGCGCCACTATCTCTGCAATCCGCTCCCTACTCAGCACCGGCAAGGCTGTCCTCCGCCCGCATCTTCCAATCCTCCGCCCCCAACACGATCCACGAAAACAGCGCACGCGCCCCAGCCGAGATCCCTACACTCCGCTCCGGATGCCACTGCACCCCCAGCATCGTCGCCAACCCTATACGCCCCTCCACAGCCTCAATCACCCCGTCCTCGACCGACCGCGCCACCACCGTCAGGTCCTCCCCTGGACTGGATACCGCCTGGTGGTGACTGCTATTGACCACCAGGCGCCGAAATCCACCCGTTGCCGGTGCCTCAGTCTCGCTCAACAACCCCGCTAACAGGCTCTGCCCGGCGATTCCGACGGCATGCGCTGTCGCCACGCTGGCCCCCGCCGCATGATTCACAGGCAACGGTGCAAGATCCTGCACAAGCGAACCTCCACGCCACACATTCATAAACTGCATCCCAAAACAGATCCCCAGCACCGGTTTGCCCGTCGCCGCGGCGTGCTCGAGCAGAAACCGGTCACAATCCTCCCGTCGCGCATCGGCCCGCGCCGTCCGCTCCTCCACTGCCTGTCCGTAAAGGCTGGGATCCACATCCGCCGGGCTTCCCGGGAGTACAAATCCATCACAACCTCCCGCCAGCACCCGCAAATCGGCTATGGGCAGTCCCAGCGCAAGGGACACCGCCTCCCCGCCCGCCGCCATCACCCCCGCTCCATACACCGGCCCGTCTTTTCGGTTGTATTCGAGGTCTCCCGTTGTCGGCACAGGAATGCCAATCCGTATTCCCATCTAACCTCTAACCCCCTGCACACCAGCCTTCTCAGATGCTACGCTGCGCTATGCGACAACTCCTCCGCACCTTGTTGCCCCTCGGGCTGCTCGCCGCCCCGTCCCTTCTCTTCGCCCAGCAAACCGACACCACCGTTCAGCTCCTTCAGCGTCTCGCCGACGCCCCGGGTCCTCCAGGCTATGAAGATCCCGTCCGCGCGCTCGTCGTCGCCGAGATGAAGCCCCTCACCTCTATCCCCCTCCGCTATGACGGCATGGGCTCCGTGATCGCCCAGCTCGGCACCACCGGCCCCCGCATCATGGTCGACGCCCATATGGACGAGCTTGGCGGCATGGTCCGCCGCGTCGCCCCCAACGGCCAGCTCACCATGCAGATGCTCGGCGGCTGGCTCGACCAGGCCCTTGTTGACCAACGCTGGATCATCCTCGGCAGCAAGGGTCCAGTCGAAGCTATCACTGGCATCCGCGACATCCACGTCGCCACCCCCGCCGAGCGAACCGCCGTTATCCCCCGCGACAGCGTCTTCCTCGACATCGGTGCAAAGACACCGGCTGAGGTCGCTGCCCTGGGGATTGAGCCCGGCGACCCCATCGTTCCGGATGCCCCATTCAAGCTCCTCGCCGGCAACAATTACCTCGGCAAAGCCTGGGACGACCGCATCGGCTGCGCTGTCCTGTTACAGGCCATGCACCGCATGGCAAAACTCCCGCACGGCAACCAGATCTTCTTCGTAGCCACAACCCAGGAGGAGATTGGCCTCCGCGGCGCCCGCACCGCTGCCAATCTCGTCAAACCCGACCTCGGCCTCGCCCTCGAGGGCGGCATCGCCAACGACCAGGGAGGCCATGCAGAAGAAACCCAGGCTCACCTTGGCGGCGGTCCCGGCATCTTCCTCTACGACTCAAGCGCCATCCCCAATCGCAAGCTCGTTCGCTTTGTTGAAGACACAGCCCACGCCAACAACATTCCCCTGCAACTTGATCTCGTCCAGGGCTACGGCGATGACTCCGC
>CAZZWG010000005.1:3383-4977 GCA_964657685.1 Verrucomicrobia bacterium Tous-C9LFEB
CCTCAGCTTTCAGCCCGCAGAACTGCGGCCAAAGCCGAACGATAGTACCTTCGTTCCATCCTCAGTACCCAATCTGTTGGATAAAGTCACCCCTCCTGCAAACCATCGTCATATGACTCCCACAATCGGTGTACACCCGTCCCGCAACTGTGTGAGTCGGCTACGCCCGCCAGGGGCTACTCTCACTTTGGTCGTAGAGGCAAGCGAGCAACTAAGGTAACGCATTTTCAGTAACTTACGTGCGTTGCCAAAGGTCCGCAGAACTCGCCATCCTCCCGCGATCCATTACTCACTGAGGGTCCTTGATGTACTCGTCATCCGGCTTCCGAAAATTTATCTTGTGCTGTGGCTTCACTGCGGTTGCATCCTTCTCCGCATCCGCTGCTCCGCCGCAAAATTCATCCCATAACCCGTCCAGTCTCTTGTCCCTACTACCGCTGCATGGAAAATCTGCACCGGACCTCCCAGGCCCCTCACACGCCTCCTCGTCCTCTTCTTCTTCCTCCATTCCCGTCATCATTCAGTACAAATCCGCCCCCTCCGCGACGGATTTGCAGCAACTTGCCTCCCTCGGCGGCAGCACACCTGTCCCGCTTGCCAGCATCAATGCTGTTCAGGTGTCTATCCCCTCGTCCGCGCTCAGCACCATCACGAAGGAGGCGAATGTCCTATACGTCAGTCCGGACCGTCTGATCGCGAGCCATGCCGCGGGCAACATCAACACGTCGATAGCCACCAGCGCCGAATACACAGTTGAGCCCATCAACGCACCCGCGGCCTGGGCCAAAGGCTTCTACGGTACTGGCGTCGGTGTCGCTGTTATTGACAGCGGGATCAATGTCACGAAAGATCTCCAGGCCGTCTCGCCCCAGGTCTTGAATGCCGTGGTGGCCAGCTTCAACCCGGCGGCTCTGCTTTCGGCGGCCACCAGTTTCATTCCTGTCCCAGGCGCAAACGGCCGTGTTGTCTACAGCCAAAGCTTCGTGCCAGGAGCCACCAACGACACCAAGGATGAGTACGGCCACGGCACGCATGTCGCGGGTCTTATCGGCGGGAACGGGACCGCCTCTTACGGCAACCAGTACTTCCGCACTTTCTTCGGTGCTGCTCCCAACGTAAACCTCATCAACCTCAAGGTGCTCGATGGGAATGGCCAGGGTACTGACACCTCCGTCATCCAGGCCATCCAGACTGCCATCGCACTCAAAAATACCTACAACATACGCGTGATCAATCTCTCTCTGGGCCGCCCAATCTTCGAGAGCTACACGCTTGATCCCCTCTGTCAGGCCGTAGAGCAGGCCTGGAAGGCAGGCATCGTCGTCGTTTCGGCCGCCGGCAATAACGGCCGCGATCTCGCACTCAGCACCGAGGGCTACGGCACCATCGAAGCGCCCGGCAACGACCCCTACGTCCTCACCGTAGGCGCCGCCAACACCAACAACACCGCAGCCCTCTCCGACGACGTCATGGCGAGCTACAGCTCCAAAGGCCCGTCCTTCATCGATCATTTCGCCAAACCAGATATCATCGCCCCCGGTAATCTCGTCACCAGCCTGAACGCACCGGGTAATAACCTCCAGAAGAACAACCC